>NZ_JAAHIE010000032.1:0-32326 GCF_010671945.1 Moorena sp. SIO4E2 | reverse complement strand
TTATTCCTCCTGGCTCTGCTGTTAATAAATTTAAGCCACTGAATAATTTTACTTGATTAAAGCCTTGGCTCCATAAAAGCTTGCTTGTTAATGTTACTATGGTCGAATCAATCGGAAATAATGCTAATTTATTCTTCCCTACTTTTGGGCTTTTATGTAGAGCTTTTCTTAATTGAATTAACAAATTATAAAACAACATTGGATTTCTCACTTTGCTCGCCTTAGAGAAAGTCGATATGTCTACATCTATGCCACGTACATTCAAACGCTTAAATAAACTCCTCATACTAGTTTGACTTTGGTCTAATACAAATTCTAACCAGGTTGATACAAATAGCGATGCAGCGCGGTCTTGGGGGTTTCCCCCATGAGCGACTGCATCAAGACAGGAAAGTATTGAGGACTGGATAATCATCAGTAGGTAGTTTTCCTAGGTGTTTTTTGATGATTTGTGGAAAATTTGATATCATTTAAGCAACATTATTATATTTTTATTTGGCCTCTATTTTATCAAATTAGAGGCTATTTGTCTAGTTTGTTAACTATCATTCAACATTTCTGAGCTAAATGCTTACTCAAGACAAGGTCAAAAACGGTAATTATTTTGTATAATTGATTTAGAAATGCTATAGGTAAACTACTTACTATAAGAAGCATAGCAAGAGGATGAACTTCTGCTATAAATTCTGCCACTCTAGTCTCTTTTGACAGTAACCTCTTGAATAATGGTTGCTTCATCCCCAGAGGCAGTTGCTGTACTTTCGGCTTGGACTACAACCGTACCATCTGCTGAAACTATCCATTTTCTGATTGTCTGGGAACGTCTCATGGTTACATCACTCTAGTTAGTAATTTTCGTTAGTTATTTTAGTTATGAGGTAAATTAAATTTACTTACCCCTGCTCTCTGCTCCGAAGCTCCCTGCTCTCTAAAACCATTAATAGCATTGGGATTATTCCCCAGTATTGATGGTACTAATTTCACTATGGATCATATAGTTAACTTCACTATTGAGCCACTCTTGAAACATACTCTGTAAAATTTCTTTAGACTTTTCTTCGGTTAATTCAGCTGGAATAAATTCTTCAACTAAGAAAAGATGATATCCTTGTTCGGTTTGCAGGGGATGAGTCACTTCTCCTGGCTGAACACTAAAGATAAGGGCAGCTATCTCAGGCTTAAAACTCCAACGAGGCAACTTTCCTTCATAGCCACACCGTCGCTGCCTTTCTGGGTCTATATCATAGAAATGAGCAGCTTCATAAAAACTGATTTCTCCTTCCTCAATCTGATAGAAAAGCTCCTGAGCAATTTCCTCAGAATCCACCAGAATTTGATAAACCAAAACTTGCTCAAAGTCCAGTCGATTTTGAGCAAAGCTTTTTTCCACATCTTTATAAAATAAGGACTCAGCAAGCTTTTGGGCAAGCAAGCGATCGCTAATTCCCGCTTCCCAATCCTCTGCTGTCACCATCTGATCTGCCAGCCAGGCCAATGTTTCTGCTGCCTTTTCCAAACGATTGGCATAACGGATCTCATCCGCCTGAGCTTGCACGTCTTCTGGTGTGACTGTTATCCCTCTTTCTTGAGCCGCTTTATTGATAACTCGTTGATACAAAACTTTTTGACAGATGCCCTTCAGATGCATCTCCTTTTTCAAGGAGTACATAATTTCCTCTGGAGTCACCGATGCTTTGGAAAGGTCAACCATTACACCCGATTATGAACTATAACTGGAACTACTTACAGTCTTGGTCAGAGTCAGCTGAGTTAACTGTCTGACTCTTATCATCATACAAAAAGCAATTCCTAAATTTTGCCAATTTGCCAAATTGAGGGCGGAGTATTTGCCAGCAAAAATCCAAGTTGAGACTTATCCCTCAATCAAAACACCTCGCCCCTCAATCCCCGTTTTGAAGCCAGCACACAGAAACTAGATTTTATTAAGCTGATAGCTTTAGAAGTATCTGCTAAAAAAGTTAGTCCTCGTGAAAAAAGCTTCCTGAATATCAGGTACTGAGAAGTTATCAGTACCAGCCCTAGCTTCAACAATACCCGCAGTGTTTGTGGCTTTATTAGCAGATGCTTGCACTGCACTCGTAGCCATGTTTCCCTTAGGATCCATGCTCATGGCATTACTCATAGTACTTGCTGCCTCAGAATTTACTTCCGATACAGATATAATTGCAGAATGACTACCGTTCATGGTTGTAAATGAGCCAGGTAACTCCCATAACCGAAAGTGATCAAACATAATCGTTAAACTCCTTTGTTACTAATGGAACGAGTTAAAAACATTTTAATTATTGAAAAATTCACTAATTTTTTTGCATAAATCGGGAACTTCGGATCAGGAATATTCGGATCGGGTAACTTGGAATCAGTGGACGATAATTGACAAAAACATTATCAGAAAAGCGATGGAGCCCTTAAAACCCTTGTTACTATTGCTAGCTTACCTATTGCTAGCTTGCCTATTGCCTTAAAAGGATAAGCAAAGTACCTCACCGAATTGATAACTGCTATATATTTGTTGAGTTATCCAATCAAACGATAAATCCCAAAGGGATCATGGACAGAATAACCCCAGTAATGACGATCCCTAGCCCTAGCCTCAGCTTTTGCCCTAGCTTCAGAAAAGAACTCGTCTACATGGATAAAGCTTTCTACGGAAGTATCGGTATGCTGAGCTAACGCATCGGCCTGAGCATTAGTGGCACCAATGCCAGGACCAGCGAAGGCTTCAGCAGTAGTAAAAACAAAACCACCTAAAATAGGGTGGTCTGTTGCCTGTAGCTCAAAATATTCTAATTGAGCAATTTTCATGAATGATTCTCCTGGTAAAATTAGCTAATGCTTAATTGTGATCGGGAGCATCTAAAAGCAACTAAATATAAAAGCAACTAAAAATGATAAATTGGGAGCACCGTTTTCTGTAAGTACCGAGCAAGATGCTCCCACTACCAATTACGTCCTTATTTTACTAACCACAAGCAAAATGCTTCCACTACCAATTCACAAAAATGGGATGCTCCCATTGTGATTAATGCTGCGGAAAGATGTTACTGATTTTTGCTTCATCTTTCCGCAGCATTGATAGCCTTAAGTCTCAAGGATTACTCTAAGCCGTTTTAGTAATAATGCTTCTTATTCTTAGAAGAACTAACAGATATTGTACTTAGGGTAGATTGAGAACCATGCTCAGTAGTGGTAGTACTGCCAGTGACGTTAGTGAAGGTCTTCTCACCAAAGGCTTGTGCGCGGCCATCAATCGTAGCTACGTTCTCTTCAATGTCAATACCGACGTTGATAAATTTGTTAAATCCGAAAGGGAAGTAAGGTTGGTAGTAGCCATATCCACCCACAACTTTGGGGTCTTCAGCAATAGTTTCTAAATGATTTAGATCAGAAATAATCATTATTTATTTCTCTCCTTTTTGTTTTTTAATAAAACTGCTTGTTTGACACTTAAATTAAACTATCAAAGTTCAAAATGTTTGTCTCGCTAATTTGGCAATTAACCTATTGAGTTCCGGTTTGATATAACTACTGATACTTTAGTATTTTGAAGTTATCAAAATGAATTACTTACACCTAAAATTGAGTGCAATAATCTTGATATAGAATTGAATTTAATGCATTATATTAGGATATGAATACACCCATGTTTACAAATTACTTAATCACAAAAAGTTCCTGATTAAGTACTAACGGCTGATAGCAGAGAAGCCAATACCTACAGACTTGGAACCAGTTACTCCACCTTGCTCAATAGTGATGAAGACGCTTTCTTGCTTAGTAGCAACGTTATTACCTTTATCGCTAGAAGCTTCAGATGTAACACCACCTGAAGCGGTAATACCATTAATGTCTACACGAGAGATAATGCTGGTATTGAAAATTTCGGTTTCAGTGATGTTGCTGGTGGTGTTGAAAACGCTGTTGACATTGTTGTTAAATGTGATTCCAGCAATAGTAGTACCACCTTGAACTTGGCTAGCGTCAACGGATTCTAGATGGTTTAGATCAGAAATAAGCATTGATTTTCTCCTTTTTTATTGTTAATAATGGGCAAACCCATCTAAATTATAGAAACGTTACTCAGAAAAGATTTCAAACTTAATAAGTTAAAATACTTATCATATGAATCTCATATCCAGTAGGCATTTCAAAATAAGATGCGTTTACCCTGAATAATGAATCGAGGTTTACAAATTACTTAATTAGTAACTTGTCCTGATTAATTAATGACGGCTGATTCCAGAGAAGCCAATACCTACGGACTTGGAACCAGTTACTCCACCTTGCTCAATAGTGATGAAGACGCTTTCTTGCTTAGTAGCAACGTTATTACCTGCATCGCTAGAACCTTCAGATGTAGTACCACCTGAAGCGGTAATACCATTAATGTCTACGCTAGAGGTAATGCTGGTATCGAAAACTTCAGTTTCGGTGATGGTGCTGGTGGTGTTGAAAACGCTGGTGACATTGTTGTTGAATGTGATTCCAGCAATAGTAGTACCACCTTGAACTTGGCTAGCCTCAACGGATTCTAGATGATTTAAGTCAGAAATAAGCATTGATTTTCTCCTTGTTGGTTGTTGATGATGAATCGAGGTTTAGAAACTAATTAATCAGAAACTTTTCGTGATTAATTACTAACGGCTGATTCCAGAGAAGCCAAGACCTACAGACTTGGAACCAGTTACGCCACCTTGCTCAATAGTGATGAAGACGCTTTCTTGCTTAGTAGCAACGTTATTACCTTGATCGCTAGAACCTTCAGATGTAGTACCACCTGAAGCGGTAATACCATTAATGTCTACGCTAGAAGTAATGCTGGTATTGAAAACTTCAGTTTCGGTGATGGTGCTGGTGGTGTTGAAAACGCTGGTGACATTGTTGTCGAATTGGATTCCAGCAATAGTAGTACCACCTTGAACTTGGCTAGCCTCAACGGATTCTAGATGGTTTAAGTCAGAAATAAGCATTGATTTTCTCCTTCTTTGTTGTTGATTTTATTTCTGTGGAGCAGCTTTGTTTTAGCTGTTGATATAACTATATCCATATTCCCCTAGGCATGTCTCGCCAATTTGGCTTCAAGCTTTTATTTTTTGAAAATCACTGGATTTACTAAAAGGATGTAGTCAGCAGTAACCAATTCTGGATTAGTTCAAATAGATTGGTAATATTTCTGGGGTTTTAGTCAAGTAAATTCTTAGGAATAAACTGGTCATTATATCTAATATAAAAAAAAATGAACGCCACTTTGGCTTGAGATTGATGCTTGACTCCTCCCACAACTAAAGAGTGACTAGTAACCGATTCTGAATTAGTTCAAAGAGATGGGTAAGGTTGATGGGGTTTTAGTGAAGTAAATTATTAGTAATGAACCGGTTATTATATCAAATCTAATTAAAAATATGAACGCCACTTTGGCTTGAGATTGATGGTTGAATCCTCCCACAACTAAAGTAAGTGCTAAAGTCCGTGCTATGTCCAGTCATTAGTTAATAGCAAAGGGAACAGCGGATCACCGGAACAGGGAGCAGGGAGCAGGGAGTGTGGGAAGTGTGAGGAGAGGGGGCGTGTGGGGAGATCGGGAGATGGGGAGATGGGGAGATGGGGAGATGAAATTAATAATGTGTAGCCCTGTGAGGGCTAAGAATTGGTATAACCTGAGTTCGATATAAGCGATCGCTTGAGGAAAGACTAAGGAATACAAGGGTTGGGCAACTAGGCTAGATTAAGGCTTTCAGGGTTACGTCGAACTTAGGTTAACTAGGGATTAGCCACGCTTAAACCCTTAGATTAGGCCCGCTTAACCATTAACCGTGCCACCTAGCCCTCACCCTCAAAACTAAATTGACAGAGTACTAGGGCTGTTTTTACTAGGGCTGTTTCATTCCGGTCTGTGATCAGATAAAAAAACGCCTCGTCCATCAACAGGTGCGACCCGTGGCGAATTTAATTCGCCAACGAAAAGCGCACCTAATGGACAAGGCGGTTATTAATGAATTACTTTGACCACAGGCTTAGTCTGATCTGGTGTGGTGGTAAGCAGTGGCTGGTAATGACAAGGAGGATGGGTAGGAAAATGATTATACCTGCTCACCACAGGGAAACCAAACAGTCTTGCCGTAAATAATCGGTTAACTTCTTGAGGATGGATTCCTCTTCTTCCAGTTCAGTGATTAAGCACTGTTCTTGATCGCCACCGTGGACCTGTGAAGTTTTCTTGCCAAGGGTCTCTACATAAGCCAGATCTTTGATCTGGCTCAAACGCTGCCGTGCATTCAAGACTTTATTGCTATTGGTCATCATACTAGCTTGCTTCTGTAAGATCATGTCCCGGTTTTGTTTGAGCAAGCGGCTGTAGGTTCTAGAAGGCATGTAGTCTAGGGGGTTATGGCCTGCCAAGCGTAGCATTAACACACAAGCCCAAGAATATTTGCCATCAAGGATGGCTTCCTCGATCTCGCTAAACTTATCAATATCCATCATTTTGTCGAGCTTGGTATTGGCAGAAGGAATACGATAGGTCATGGTTATTTCTTATCCTGTAAGTCTAAAGGTCAATAGTTTATAAGCTGGGGTGCAGTTAACTTGCAGATTTCAAGGAATTACTAGCAAGTTGACTACTAAAAATTAACGGTCAACTGTTAACCGTCAACGGAAAACGATCAGTCAGTGATGAAAGTGATTTGAGAACAGAGCACTATAGATCGATGCCGCTTTTTTGCAGTTGTCGCATCGGATCCAATAAGAAATCGATAATCCGACGGCGGCGGATGATGATGTCAGCATTGGCGGTTTGACCAGCCTTAAACCGGATGATTTCATCCTCTTCAATCACATAGTCACGGTCGAGGGACACTTTCACCTTATAGACTGAACCCATTACTTGATCGGCTTTAGCATCGGAAGAGATGGAAATCACCGTGCCTTTGATGATGCCGTAATCCTGATAGGGATAGGCATCAAATTTCACTTGCACCGCCATTCCTTCGTTAATAAACCCTGCCTCGCGAGTAGGCAAACTTGCGGATAGCACTAAGGGGGCACCTTGAGGAGCGATTTCGGCGATGCTACGTCCCGGTTGCACGACTTCACCAGCATTACCAATGTTGAGGGAAGATATTATCCCATCCACTGGCGCTTTGAGAAACTTCTGTTTGAGCCTGGTTTTAGCAGTAGTAACCAGGGTTTCATTTTCAGAAATTCTAGCTTTGATTTGGGTCAGTTCCACTTCCAACTGTTGAATTTTCTGCTGTGCTTCCAGGCGAGTGGTGCGTCCCGTTGCTTGCCGATGCTCTAATTCTGCCTCTAGTCGCTTAATTTCTGCTAAAGTTTGTTGTAGCTCACCTCGGCTTTGGCTAGTCGCCGCTTCGCGATCGCGTATACTTTGCTGAGCTTGAAAGATCTGTTCGCGAGTACTCAAACCCTCTTGCAGTTTGCTTTCGGTAACAGCACTTTGGCTAGCACGAAAGCTTTGTTCTGCTTGAAATACCTGTTCTTTCGAGATTGCTCCTTCTGCCAACAGAGGCTTAAGGTTATCGAGTCGTTCCTTGAGAGCCACTACATTAGCCCGCCGTTGCTGGAGCAGTTCTTGGGCTGTCGCCTGCACCAGCTTCATCCGTTGTAATCGTTCGCGATTAGCAGCTTTAGCTAACTGATGTTGAATGATTTGTTGTCTAATTGCCGATGCACTAGCTTGTGCTCGTGCGATCGAAGCTTGTTGTGCTTGAACTTCTGCTTGGGTAATCTGCTCACGAGTTTCTACTTCTAGACGGGTTCTTTCAAGCAGTCCTTGCATCTGAACTAACCTAATCCGGTCTGCATTAAGAACTTTCTCTAAACGTTCTACTTCCTGAGTGGCAAGCTCTGTATCCAGTTCCACCAAGACTTCCCCAGCTTTAACCGCTTGCCCTTCTTTGACCTTAATACTAGCAATCTTGCCTGGCTCAATCGGGTCAACTTTATAAACGTCGCCTTTTGGCACTAAGCTTCCATGAGCTTTACCGACTTCATCAATCTGCCCAAACGTTGCCCAAGCCACAAATATCGTACAGAAGCTTAATCCACCCAACATCAAGAGCCGGGGAAGGTTCGCCGGAGGCTGGTCGAGGGTAGTTTGTATCGAGGTTGACCATTTGGACGTACTAGGAGCATTGGCAGTATTGCTTCCTACCTCTGTGCTGGGTGAGCCTGGCTCTTGGTCATAATCAGGTCTCAGGCGACCTGATGGCATTAAAACGACGTTACCCTGACGACTCGTAGCCGCCTCAGGTGGGGAGTTGATTGGTTTTGCTTGTGTCATGGTGGTAGATCACGCTAAATTAACATTTTAGGGAAATGACCAATGTTTTGGGAAAGAAAGCGACCAATTCTCGTGCTGCCCTTAGCTTCCCGGGGTGAGTTTGGTATTGTTGGGCAGGCCGAAATCTTTGGCATTACCTGACTCTACTTGCCCCTTTTTCAGATAGCTTCAATGCACCCCGAGATCAGAACTTAAACCCTTCCCCTTTAAGTAGCCGTCGGTCGGTCAAACCTATTGCCTGAGCACGCTGTGAGGTGTGGACTTGAGCAGGACTGACCCTAGGGTTAGGCTCTCCAAGTTACCTGCGTCTCACCTTTAGTGGGGTGCATGGGAATGAATTAAACAAAGGAATTGGAATTAAACTCTCCGGTGAGTGTGCGTCATGGAGAATTCTCAGGGGATTCTAAACGGTGGTTACGAAATGGGTGTGGAGCCATATCTGAACACGTTTTCATCCCCTTATATTCACACAGGGCTTTTCCACTTTTCTGATAAAAGATCAATTTCATCTGAGTATGTTGCTAAATTGGCAGATTTTTGGCAGCTTTTTACAAAGCTTGACATAGTGATAGCTAGCTTCAAATTTCATTAATTATTAGTCATTAGTCATTAGTCCTTTTCACATGACTGTGTTGCCAAATTGGCAAATTTTTACATAGTTTGATATAGTCATAGGTAGCTTCAAATTTTCTTAGTCATTAGTCCTTTGTGACTAACCAGGGTCTATGGGGATTTACAAATGACTAATGACTAAATAACTAATAACTAATAACTAATGACTAATGAGCACTTGTTAACGATCTATTAAAGATCTAGCTGCTGCTGTGCTAGATGATAGTAAAGACCTTGACGATCCATGAGTTCCTGATGGTTGCCTTTCTCGACCAGAACACCTCGGTCTAGGACAAGGATGCAGTCAGCATTGCGCACTGTAGAGAGGCGGTGGGCGATGATGAAGGTAGTGCGATCGCGACTAATGCGAGCTAAGTTTTGTTGAAAGCGGCGCTCGGATTCTGTATCTAGGGAGCTAGTCGCTTCATCCAGAATCAGAATCTTGGGGTTGCCCAATAGGGCTCGGGCTATGGCAATCCTTTGTCGCTGTCCACCAGAAAGGGTAGAGCCTCGCTCTCCTACTTTTGTATTATATCCCAAAGTCATACCTTGAATAAAAGCATGAGCTTCTGCTAGTTTGGCTACCTCTACGGCTTCATCCAGGCTGAAATCCGGTCGGTAGAGAGTGATATTTTCGACAATTGTCCCCGAGAACAAGAAACATTCTTGGGGTACCACACCCATTTGAGAACGCAAAGATTGGGGGGAAATATGGCGGATATCGTGTCCATCTATCAAAATACGACCATTAGTCGGATGATAGAGACCTTGCAGTAGCTTCACCAAGGTACTCTTGCCAGAGCCACTGCGCCCCACTAGAGCAATGGTTTCTCCAGCCCTAATCTGTAGGGAAATATTCTGTAGGATATTGCGATCCTCATCCTCGGAGTATCGGAAGGTAACATCTTCCAATATTACATCACCCTTAATCTCAGGTAGAACCAACATTGGTTCTTGAGGATTCTCCTCTGGCTTAGCAGATAAGACATCATTAAGCCGTTCTACAGACACCAAGATTTCTTGAAACTCATCCCAAAGATTCACTAGAGCCAAAATCGGACCAGTGACTCGGCCAATGAGCATATTAAACGCGACATACTGACCGATAGTAAGCTGCTCATTAATTACTAAGCTAGCGCCAAACCAAAGCAAAGCGGTGCTGCTGAGAGTATTAATTAGAGAACTAATTGACCCTAACCCGTTAGCCAGGTTTCTACCTTTAAATTGTACATTCAACTGATTGGTGAGGCGATCTTCCCAGCGCCAGCGCACTTCTTGTTCCGAAGCCGCCGTTTTCACAGTAGCAACCCCTGACATCATTTCCACTAACATAGAATTTTGTTGGGCTGCTTCTTTAAAGATTTCCCTGGACACCTGGCGTAGAAAGGGACTGGCAATCACAGTCAAGATGGCGATGGGGAAAATCGTTGCCAGCACCAGCAAGGTTAAGCGCCAATTGTAGTAGAGCATTAGTCCAATATAGACAAACACCATCACCACATCTAGCCAAGTCGCAATCGCTTGCTGAGTTATAAAACCCTGAATTTTTCCAGTTTCCTGAATTCGGGTCAGGATATCCCCCACCTGGCGGGATTCAAAAAACTTCAGGGGTAAGGTCAGGGTATGGTTAATGAAGCCACTGACGAAGGTGAGACTAAGCCGATTGGAAAAGTAGTCCAGCAAGTAGCGTCTGGTGAGACTAACCCCAATCGTCCAAAGGCCAAAGATGATTAGACCAATGGAGAAGACATTGAGAGTGACAAGGCTTCTGTTAATAATCACCCGGTCAAGAATGATCTGGGTAAATAAGGGAGTAATCAGACCAAAAACCTGAAGGATGAGGGTAGCCAAGATAATTTGCAGCAGGACTGAGCGATGGGGCCATAGCAATCCCCAAAACGGCCCTAAAGAACGTTTGTCGCTGGGAGTAATTGCTAGTTGGGGAGTTGGATCCAATAGCATGGCATACCCAGTCCAACTTTGGAGAAAGTCTTTGCGAGCAAGCGATCGCTTCCCCACTGCTGGATCGGCAACGAGTACCTTATTACCCTTTACCTGGTAGACAACAATATAGTGATCTCCTTGCCAGTGAGCAATCCAAGGATTACTCCGATCCGCTAAGCGACCTAAAGAAGCCCTGACTGGACTAGCTTGAAACCCTAAACTTTCCGCTGCTTTAGCTAAACCTTTGAGGGATGAACCAGAACGACCCACTCCCGCCAGTTCCCGCAGGGAGTTGAGAGCAAAGCGTTTGCCCCAATACTGCCCAATCATGGCTAAGCAGGCAGCACCACAATCAGAAGAAGCTTGCTGCTCAATAAAAGGATAGCGCTGCCAAAACCTTAGGAATCTCCCACCCGGCTTTGCTGGTTTGGGAAAATCAAAGCTTTCTGACTGACTGGGTTCAAGGGGCGTTTGTTGCTTAGGAGTTTCTAAAACTCGCCGAGTCGGTCGTGCTCTAGTCTGGTTTGCATGTGGTGACGGAGTATGGGTCTTGTTAACTACGCCTTGATCCGATGGAGATTTACCGTCACCATTTTTAGCACTTTGCCTGTTCTCCTGATCCGGTGACTCGGTGGAGTTAGCCAAAACTGGTGCGATCGCGCAAGCCGCTTGCCAATGCTCTTGAGGCAGCTGGTAAAGCAATACATCAGTTTGGGCAATCCAATCTGTGGGTACTGGCATCGGATATCCCCAACTTTCTCCGATGCTAGGAAATGGAGCAGAGGAATTTGCCTCTGTTCCTTCTGGCGTTCCCATTTGACCACTACGTAGCCAGCAATGACCAGCTTGGGAAGAGGACACCAGAGACTCCCCAGCCTCAATGCGTGTTTCTACGATGTAGGGCAACAGTTGATTTAGGGTAACACCGTTAAGCGATCGCAAATTGGTCAAAGTCTTGAAGAAAATTAGGCATTGCCGGTGCTGGGCTTGTTTCCCCAGGATTTCCGACCACTTTGGCAACCGTTCCAACCAAGGCAAGAGTTGATTTAGGGAAATACGAGCAACTTGTCCTGAACTCGCTGCGATCGCTCTGTAAGGATAGGATAGACTACCTAAGAGATCATAGGCACCAAAAGTTTCCCCTTCTTCGAGTACCTGTATGGAAACCTCCCGCTGTTTTTCAGCATCAAAGCCTAGTAGTCGTACCCGACCCTGACAAACTAGGTAAAGATATTGGTGATCTTGTTCAATCTCAACAGAATCTTGGGATAGCTCTGGTTTAGTATAGGCAAGGATTTTATCCCCTAGCTGGAAGTGATCAAGGTCAAATGATTGACTAAATTCGTAGTTGAGCTTTGGATCGACTGAGTCTAGGGTCAAGCTTTGAAGCACCACTGATAAATTGCTAGCAGGGTCTGGGTTGATAGAAGACGGTGGTTTACTAGGCTCTGCTGAATCCCTGATTATATTCTTCATATGTTAAACATTGAAAATTGATTTTTAACAATTAACCATTTACAATTAACCATTTATAATGAACTACATTTATTTATCTAATAACTTAGTTTTTGTCAAGTCATTAACCGGCTAGTTACCAATAATTCACAAAAAATTCACAAATACTTTAAGTAAACTTCATCGAAACTTTAAATTCCCCCTAGAGCATCTGGTGTAAAGTAAACCCATAAGGGTTGGGGAAAGGGAGATAGGAGGTCAAGTCATCAGCCAGCTCATCAAGCCAATAGATGTCAGCTAGATCTAAGCAGATAGTGCGGTTGATGCGAGTGCAGTTCAACAGATTAAACGGGAAGACGTTGAAAACTAGGCTCTGCATCAATAATCAATCAAACTGACCTAGGCAGGTGGTTAACTTCAGACTTGATGAATCTCCCAACTTTCCCTAACCCTGACTAGACCTTACTAACAACCTGTGATTGTGAGACAGGGGTTTTGCCAACTGGATGCTTACCAGATTGACTATTTTCTTTGATTAAGCGATTGTAGGTTCGGTAAGGGATGTAATGGAGGGGGTTGTAACCAGAAAAACGCAGAACTAACACACAAGCCCAAGAATACTTGCCCGCGATGATAGCTTCTACGACCTGGTTAAGCTGCTCATTATTCATGACTTGTTCAGAGCTCGTAGAGGTTGACGTTGGTTGAGATGTTCTACTAGTTGATGGTCTACTAGTTATTGAGAGTAATTTTTTGGCCATGGTAGTCACCCAGAATTAACGACATCATGTAATGGTCTATACCCAACTGGCAAAGGGAAGTTGCCAGTTCACCGGGGTAATAATTAAGCCTTGGAACAGGTTTTGGATTATTGCAATTGAACCACGTAGCTGACTATGGGCTTTTAGCTCATAGTTGTTTGTCTAAACTTTGTATAAACACGCTTTGTATAAACACTTAAGCTACTACAAACTAGCGTGGGGGACAATAACAAACTCTCAACCCAAGGATTAATCGGTGGAATATGTTGAGGCTCACTCACTCAACATATTCCACCATGATCATTGGCCACAATCGATTTAACAACTGCTGGAGTAGAACCGACTTGAGTTTGAGATCGATTACCAATCTAAATACTTGCCAGTGGGGTTGAGTTTTCCCAATCAGCCCCATATGAGTCCCTTGTAATGTGGGCAGCTCAGTGATTGCAGTTATGTCACAAAATACTTTCAGGAGATTGAACATCCCTTGCAGTAAGCTGATTGCCCCCTTTTTTGCTCCCACCGAGACTGATACGTTTGACGATAGCACATCATTCCGGAAGCTGCTATCGTGTTCAATGCCTTCAGTGCCAACACCAGTGTCGGAGGTGTCAGATGTAAGAACCCTCAGCAATCGGTTCGAGATAGTTAACCCACAGCACTGCCAGCTATGGCTAGGGTCGTCAGTGGGATTTAAACCTACTGCTTTTAGGTTCAATTTGCTAAGCACCCCTGAAAACCTCTTAGTAAAAAGCTGGATTAGAGAACGCGGCGATGGCTTCCGCTTTCCTAATGGTATGTTCATGAGTCTGTCGGATGATTTTTTCAAAGTTGATGCTGTTGTGACACCTAATGTTACACCTAATTTTTCACAATACCAGAGGCTTGCCTACATAGAGTAAGCGCAGATGAGCGTGAAATATTGATCCTATTTCAGGCCAGTTACAACAACAAAAAATACAAACCCTCTTTAAATTCCTCTGTCTTTAGACAGAAAAATTTTATGTTGTCTGGAGTAAATCCCCAAACACCTAGACACCGAAACAGATGAGCACCTGAATTTACCAATATTATAGAGTTTTTATCTAGAGTTTCTGTGTGGCTAACTGCTGAGCTGAACGATTTGAGTATATCTACTCAGCCTTAGCTCCATAACGGCGATGGCGTCTAACCTGAAGTAGTTACAAGTTCTATTCAAAAAGCTGGCCGAGTGAGCTGAAACAATAAAATCAAGCTTCTTGAGCATAGTTACCCTCTTTGATTCTTTCAAAAAAGACAAATCCAAAATTGGATTGGTTTGGCTGTCAGGTTGATGAAGTTATATTTCACGCCGATGATCTTGAACCTGAAACTTTGTTCATCTACAAAAGGAAATCTAGTAAATTCAAGGGGTAATTGTCAAGCGAAAACTCACATTTCTTTTCTACATTCA
The DNA here is from genome assembly GCF_010671945.1 of Moorena sp. SIO4E2. Taxonomy (NCBI): domain Bacteria; kingdom Bacillati; phylum Cyanobacteriota; class Cyanophyceae; order Coleofasciculales; family Coleofasciculaceae; genus Moorena; species Moorena sp. SIO4E2. The sequence continues at coordinate 17,802 of NZ_JAAHIE010000032.1, read as the reverse complement.
CATTTTGTTCATATTTTCTTCACAAAATTACCAAATTTACGCAAATTTCACACAATCTTCACGTAATCTTGAGTAAGCTGAGAAGGAAATCTAGGACCTATATGTCACCCTGCTCAACTTAAAGATAACTTTAATCAAATCTTTACTATATGTTTACTAAATCTTGCTCCACCCCCAATGTAAATTTTTGTGACAAATATCATGGTCAATCTGCCCCCTCTGTCCCCTCTTCGGGTCTATTCTCCCTCTAGGGTTACTGAACTAAGGAACTCCGTCAAGTGTAGTCGGGTCAGTGACCAATTCCCAATTCCCAATTCCCAATTACCTTCAATCATTGCATGAATCAGCAACGCCCTCCCTCTTGCCGATCGTCTTGGCTTTATGACGTCATAGAGATTGTGATAGTTGAACAAGGGGGGTGGCATCAGGGTAAGCGCAAGAATCAATAAGCTGTAGCTTATTGAGAAAAAACTGGGTTCATTATCAACTATTAAACTCTATTGAGAATCAAGTTCTACGAGATTATAGGGGTTTCGAGCCACGATCAACCGATATCCAGCCAATGCACATTATGGGCAATTTTTTCTGGCGCTTACCCTGGGGGTGGCATCAGGGAAAGGCAACCACAACATTGACTCATCTGTTCCGTTTATACCCCGTCGAAGTGTTAAAATCAACCATCATCTGTATTTTTACTAACCTATTCCTATGAGGCGGTTAAGACAACTCTTCCAAAAACTTAGAAATGCAGGCAAAGATGAGAATTTTTTATACGGGCTAAATCTGTTCGAGGGTTTTGTTTCCAAAGTTCTCTCTTTGGTGATGGTGGTGGTAATATTGGTTGCACTTAGAAGCCTAGTTATCTCACTAGTTAAAGAAATAACCAATCCAGAAGCAATAGTTTTGAGCAAAACACTTTTCAAAATATTTGGACTGTTTCTAAATATTCTCATTGCACTAGAAATTTTAGAGAATATAACCGCTTATCTGCGAAAACATGTTATTCAACTTGAGTTAGTTGTTGTTACGTCTTTAATTGCCGTTGCCCGTAAAATCATTATTCTTGACCTGGAAAAAACTTCTGGAAGCCAGGTAATTGGATTAGCAATTGCCATTATATCTCTATCAATTAGTTACTGGATTATCCGCAGTACTAGCACAAGAAAACTTCATTAATGAATAAGATTGAGAAGACTATGACTAATTTTTTCCAATTTGAAACGGATTTTGTGGATTCTTTACGGTGCATTCCTATACAAGTGCGGATGAAATTAGACACTTGCGGCATCAAACTTAAACTGAGCCACTGGCATCAGTTTAATCAACAGGAGCGTCAGCAACTGGTAGAGATACCCTGCACTACGACCGAGTCAATCCAAAAGTATGGAGACTATGTTCAACACCTAGTTATAAACTATACAGGAAAACCGGCTTCTAATTTACCTGTTGATCCCCAAGCTCCCTGGATGAATTCTCAGGTAATTCCATCTACCGTGGCGGAAAAAGCTATGGAATTTGGAGTCGTAGTAACTCCTCAACAGTGGGCAGCACTAACTCCTATCCAACGTTTTGCCCTGATTAAACTGACGCGCCCTAGTCATGAAAACAAAAACTTTTTACCAGCACTCAAGGAATTCCAATTAGTTATTGTTGACCGTTAACCTACCCTACAAGAGACGGGTGCATCTCATTTTTGCCGTTTGAGCAGGTGGTGCGTTACGGGACGGATGCTGCTGGCGAATTCGTGAAACCCTTATTCTGCCGTAATCTGCTCCCCTCTCCCAAGGTTGGGAGAGGGGCTGGGGGTGAGGGCTGAGGGGGCTTCTTGGTTTGTTAAGAAATATTTCACCAACAGCATCCGGGACGGATTCTCCTAACACTGGCTACCAAGAACATAAGGGGTACCCCGTCCCTAAGGCACCCTACGAACATTTACAAAAGTGAGATGCACCCCAAGAGACCCCTTCAAATATGCCCATTAAATCTGGATTACCTTAACTGCTAGAAGTACCTACCTGATCTACCACGACCTGATCCCGACAAGACTGGTTTTGGGCTTTCTGTATTAGCTCTCGCATTTGATCAACATTATCTAAGGCTGAATTAAGCTGGCTTTGACGTAATTCTGAGGATAGGTTAGATTGGTTAAGTAGGTTCTCTAGAATAGCTTGAATAGTGTTGAGCAGGATACACAGTTGATAATCTTGAGTGGTACCCAATTTACTTTTGGGGTATTTGAAAGCCTCACACTGTTGGGAAGTATTTAATGCTTGACCCTCTATGGGTTGTGACAAAATCACTGTTAGTTCTCTGTTTTGGTCTGTGTTTTGGTCTGTGTTGGGTGGCTCTGATTTATGATTAAACCTATCTCCTGATAAAGCGATCGCATTTTCTGCCACCTCCCCAGATTCTTCACCAGGGGGAATGGCTTTGTGGGATTTGTTCACGGATTCTTTGGCTGGGTCTAATTGCTCAACTGTTTGCTGCAATGTCTCCACAATCCCATACATTTCCATTGGGTCAAACACTCGCAGCAGGGTTGTTTGGGTGACAATACCAATTTCTTTACCCCAATTCCAAGAGACCACCAATCGCCGCACACGACGCTTTTGCATTTCCTGATGAGCTGTCCATAGAGAATCCTCCGGACTCAGCAGAAATAGAGGTGTACTCATCACATCCTGAGCCTGGACTTTAGACAAATTCAGCTTGAGAGACTGAAATTGGACAATATCCCGCTCTGTGACAATCCCCACTGGCAGACAGTTATCCTGTCCATGGTCAGATGTAATCACCACACAACTAACTCGGTGCTTATTCATGAGTCGGGCTAAACTCAATACTGAGACAGTTGGAAGGGCATTAACCACCTGGGGGGTCATCACTTCTGATACCCGCCGTAACTTGAGCAGATTGGCTGGTCGCAATACCTGGCGAATTCGCTCTGGTGAGACAACACCCACTAGCTGACCATGATCATCCACAATTGGTAAGTGGCGAATCCGAAACCGACGAAATATAAATAAGGCGGCAAAGATATCCCGACAAGCAGTTTGAGGAAACGTAATCACCGGCTGTGCCATGACCTCAGCTACTGTTACCTCTTGAAAGTTAATGCCATTAGCCGTCAGCCGGACAATATCGCGCTCAGTAAAGATTCCCAGCAACTGGTCTGAGTCCATTACCAAAACGCAGCTAGACCGTGGTTCACGAATGGTGAGCTGGTCTGATGGTGAGTGGAAATTGGGCAATGAACAACTTTTGCCTCCCTCCTGACTCATCAAAGCAATTATGTCTATTAGGAGGGTCTCAGGAGCAACGATTAAAGGCTGATCGTCAATTGCTTCTTCTAGGGTTGGGGCGCAGATAAGTCGGTCGTTGAGTTGCATAATTAATTTGATGGGTGAAATTCCGTGACCTACGACCGCCGCCAACCGCTTAAAACTATGGCGCTGGTGTATTTACTGAGCCTGGGTTTTTTTAGAGGGATGTTACGGACAAATCCCGTAAACCCATAAATAATATGCACATAACTTGTATAAAGGTATATAATAAATAGATGTTACAGCAAAATAACCTTTAACCCTTATATGACCTAGCTTTTGGCTTTTAGAGGTTGCCAGGGAGCCTGGGACTTTAACCATGTGGGCTTAGGGGCAAATAATTAGGCATTGCTGACCTAGCTTGGCAATTGTCCGATGGCATTGTCCAATGGCATTGTCCGATGGAATTGTCCGATGGAATTGTCCGATCAGGTTCTCTGGCTTATCTAACTTTGTGTTGAAGGTGTTCTAACTACTTTACCAGCTTGGAGCTTACTCTTTTAAGTTCCCTTGACTGGGGTTTTGAGGCAAAGTAGACAACCTAGGGGTTCTACCGTATAGCCGGTCTAAAACCCGTTTAACCGAGATCCGTTTCCACTGCTGACCACGCTTGGTTGTATAGCCATGGTGATTGAGCCAGTTAGCGATTTGTTGTAATGACTTGCCCGATTTATGGTGACGGCGAATTAACTCAATTACATGCTGTTCTTGGGGATCATCCACCAACTCACCATTTAGGGCCCGTTGACCGAAGGCCGGTGAACCATAACCTGCATAGCCACCCATAGTTGCCTTCGCTTGTCTACCTTGGTTTAGCCTTTCGATCAGGCTATCCCTTTCTAATTCCTCAGCAGCCATAACTTAATGCATCAAGCAACTTCATACAACTATGGTAAACCAAACTATAGCCTTAGCCATCCTGGTTATTACAGCTATTCAAACCGATTAACCGCCCCTCTTTTTAAGGGAAGATAAAAGTGGTAACTATGTTGATCATTGACCGTTGATCCTTGACTATAAGTTTGTGGTAGTTTTCAAAAATTTAAGGAGTATATCATGAGTACAGTGCCTTACATCAAAGACAGTGAATTTGATTCAATTTTAACCTATGAAGGGCCAGTAGTCGTGGATTTTACAGCCCCTTGGTGTGGTCCATGTCGTAAGATTAGTCCTTTCATGGAACAACTTGCTGAAGACTACAAAGATCGCGTTCAGGTCGTAAAAATCGATATTGATGCCGACAAAGCTACTGCCAAAAAATACAGGATACGCAGTATTCCTGCTGTGCTGATTTTTAAGGGCGGTGAGGTGGTAGAAAATATTGTAGGAGTTGTTCCCTATGAAAAATTTACTGCCGCCCTTGAAAAGCAACTTCAGGGTTAATTAAAAACAGAAAAATTTAAAAAACTTTCTGAATTATGAGTTAAATTCTGACTTATTTCCTTCAAGCAATGACATGTAAATGAGGAGAATCGGCAATGGAGACTACTCAATCAGTCCGATGTCCCAACTGTGGGAATATGGCTCAACGTCACTACTTAATCGGTTCTCAAGCATCACATTATGCTTGTGCTGGAGATCAGGTCACCAAAACTGAATGCCCAGTTTGTGACTATTTAATGGTGATGTGTGCTGTGAGCGGTAATGTGATTGAAGCTTACGCACCAGGTAGACAAGTTATGGCTAATTCCGGCAAATTTACCGAAGTAGTGAACAGAGAAAGGCCTGCTATGATAGAAGTAGGAATGAATCGCCGCAACAGGTTAGTGGCTAGTAGAAAATATCAATTAACTACTGTAGGGTAAAACAGGTAAGCTATCAGCTATTAGCTGATAGCTTAAGGCAAAAGGACACTGGGATATATCTTCTTTATTTGATTTCAATAATAGACAGTTGAAAGGCACAACAGCTTATCGAGTATATTGCTGAATTTTGGCTTGAGCTCTGGCATAGGCGGAGGTACCTTCAGGAATTTGTCTCAAATAATCCAAAGCCTTAGTGTAGTTGTTCAAAACAGCTTGATTATCAGCCATCTTTAATAGATAGTTAGCCCTAATTTCTTGCTTAGCGGTATAGTCAACAATTTTTGACTGAGCCTTAGCATAGGCATCGGTATGTTTAGGAATTTTTTTCAAATATACCAATGCACCGGTAAAGTCTTGCTGAGCGGCTCGATTGTAAGCCTGCTGAAGAAGAAAGTTCGCTTTGATGTTTCGCTTTTGAGTGTACTCAGGAACTTTTTCTTGAATTGTAGCGTAGGCTTTTGTTCCCTTTGGGATTTGTTTAAATGTGTTGAGTGCACCAGTAAAGTCTCTCTCGATAGCCTGGTTGTAAGCTTGCTCTAGTAACTGGTAAGCTTCCTTCTCAAGATTGGCTTGAGCTTGGCTGACCATAGGTTCTATTTGCTGTTGCCAGAAGACAATATTAGGAATCTGACTAGCCTGCTCAACTACCTCTAGCCACTTCTGTTGGTCAAAGGCGGTTTTGATGAGGGGGAATAGGGCTTTGGCATCTTTCCAATCCTTTTGCCACTGAGCGATCGCATTTTGAGCATCCTGATAGTCTTCACTATCTTCCGGAATCGATTTTACCAGGTTCAGTGCTGCTTCTAAATCTCCTTCCTGGTACTTTTGCTCAGCCTGTGCTAGCTTAGTTTCTGCCTGGTTGGGAGTCTTGAGTAAAAAGTAGCCTCCAGCTACGACTAATAAGGCTAGATATGTGGAAACTCCGATTGCGGTGAGATTAAGTCCACTAGCCCTTCTTTTAGGAATAGTAGGCACAGAGGGAAAATAAGTTTCCTCTGTTTCCTCTGTTTCCTCTGTTTCCTCTGTTTCCTCGGTTTGAAGAGTCTCTGGTTCAATTGGCTCAAGCAGAGTATCGTCAGTTTTTTCTTTGTAGGGGTTTGGGGATGTTGGTGGTGCTGGGGACATTGGTAAGTTTATAGATGGTTTAGAACTAGTTAAGGAATGGAGTGCCTCCAAAACCTGATCAGCAGACTGGTAACGGTCTTTGAAGTAATAGCGCACCATCTGCTGAATAATGGCAGCGAAATCTTTAGTGACTGTGGCGTAGTCCTGCCAAAGGGCTTCTCCGGTTAATGGGTCTTCTTCTAGCTGTATGGGTTTGAGTCCTGTGAGTGCCTCAATGCCAATCATCCCTACAGCATATAGGTCACTACAGGGACGAGGTTTACCCAGAACCTGCTCTGTTGGTATATACCCGAATGCGCCCAAAGCCGCTATGGCACTAAATTGAACACCAACTAATGGTGTCCGCACCTGCTTAATACCGCTAAAGTCAGTTAAAACTAACTTGCTATCGTCTGATCGTCGGATCAGATTGTCTGGCTTGATATCACCATGAATCACCCCTTGGCGATGGACAAATGCCAAAATTTCTAAAACCTCTTGTAGCAGAGTAATCAATCTGCTTTCACTCCAAGGTTGATTGAGTTCCTCACTCAGGGGTCGTCCAGGGATGAAATCTTGAACTATGTAGAAGCTATGGTCAATTTCTAGGCAATCTAAAATTTGGGCAACTTGGTCATGCTGACAGATAATCTCCAAAATTTTAGTTTCACGACGAAATATATCTTTTGCAGCTTGCCAGCAGTCAGGGTCATCACTAACAGGACGGAATTGTCTAACAATACATTGGGGATTTCCCGGTCGGTAAGTGTCTACCGCAATATAAGTTTGACCCCAGCTCACACGGTTAAGGATGTCAATAACTTGATAACGTCCATTGATTAACTGTTCTGGTCCTGCCCCTGGGCTAAACGCTAGTCTAGACATACGCTTCTTACTAACCGCTTACGTTGATGTTTCCTGTGAAAGTGTTATTCATGGTGCTTCACAGCAAGGAGAGGAATAGGCCGAAGGTGGCGAAGAATGGAACAATGGAAGAATAAAGTATTTCTGATCTCCGTGATCTGAGCTATTTCCCCTATCTGCCCATTAGACTAGATACTATTGAGCAGATTAAACAGCCCTAAGGGGGGACAGAGAGTAGAGACGGTAGAATTTGCCAATAGTTTCAGATCAGCCATCACGAATACCTCAGTACCGTTAGACACTCCTCAAGGAAAGTTACACTTAATCTATTCTTCAGCCATCAGCTGCTCGATCCGGATGCTCATAAACAAGCTCTGTGCAAAGGGGTGATGGAATAATGGAATAATGGGATAATGGGATAATAGGGTGATATGTAGTATTCTTTTTTGGATTTCATATTACTGTTGGCCCTTTTGCCTTTATGCTGGAAAAGGGGCGATAGTAAGACAAGTATGACCATTCATCAAAAACAATCAATCCAAATTTCTGTTGTTGGAGACATTCATCAACTGTGGGAAGCGGAAGATGCTATAGCTCTTGAGCAGTTGGGTGTGGATCTGGTCTTATTTGTCGGGGATTTCGGCAATGAGGCGGTGGATATAGTCCAGATGATTGCTGCTATTGACCTACCCAAGGCAGTGATTATGGGAAACCATGATGCTTGGTATACTGCCTCGGAATGGGGAAGGAAAAAGTGTCCTTATGACCATGAAGTAGAAGATAGGGTACAGCAACAGTTGAACCTACTGGGGTCAACCCATGTGGGTTATGGTTACCTTGACTTCCCAGATTTAAATCTCTCTGTAGTTGGTGCTCGCCCTTACAGTTGGGGCGGGCAGAGTTGGCGGAATAAGAAGTTTTACAGGGAACAGTATGGGATTAATAGCTTTTCTGAATCAGTGGAGCGCATTTTAGCAGCAGTGCGTAGTGCGGCTTACGAAACGGTAATCTTGATCGGTCATAATGGTCCGACGGGACTAGGTGATCAAGCAGAAGCTCCCTGTGGGAAAGACTGGTATCCTGCTGGTGGTGATCATGGGGACCCGGATTTGGAAGATGCGATCGCAAAAACCTATTCCTTGGGTAAAAACATTCCCTTAGTCACCTTTGGTCATATGCACCACATCCTAAAGCACACCAAAGACCGACTACGAACAATGATTGTTACTAGTCCGGAAGGGACTGTATACTTAAATGCAGCCAGTGTGCCTCGAATTATCGAAACTGATACAGACCGATTGCGGAATTTTTCGATAGTGTCTCTCAAAGGCGGTATAGTGGATCAAGTCTCCCTGGTCTGGGTGGGTAAGGATTACTCAGTAGTATCTAAAGAATTGCTTTACGAGACTTCTGAAGCGTTGGTGGTATAAAACTTTGTATAGATGGTCGCCATCCGAGCCCACGGATTGTTAATATAGATTTGCCAGGAGAGGTGGCAGAGTGGTCGATTGCACTCGACTTGAAATCGAGCGAGCCGAAAGGCTCCGGGAGTTCGAATCTCCCCCTCTCCGTTTTATAGATTATATTTGTTCAAAGTTGAGACTTGAGGGTTGAGGGTCAACCCTCAAATTTTTTCTTTCTTGATGCAAAGGGCGAGTCAGAAAGTAGGTTTAAGTTGATGTAGGGTGGGCAGTGCATCAGACAGATAATGAAGCTTGCCAAGGGGGTTGGTAGGCACTGCCCACCCTAGGATTCTTGATGCAGTAGCCAATGGGGAAGGTAGGTTTAAGTTGATGTAGGGTGGGCAGTGCATCAGACAGATAATGAAGCTTGCCAAGGGGGTTGGTAGGCACTGCCCACCCTAGGATTCTTGATGCAGTAGCCAATGGGGAAAGTAGGTTTAAGTTGATGTAGGGTGGGCAGTGCATCAGACAGATAATGAAGCTTGCCAAGGGGGTTGGTAGGCACTGCCCACCCTAGGATTCTACGATTCATGACAATGGTGCAAGATCTCAGTTTAAGTAGGTTTAGTTTGCTCCATTGCCAATAAATCCCATTACTAGGCTGTCCGGAGCCAGGAAATGACCCAAATGATAAGCTCGCTCTTCAGTCTTGAGCAAGATTTTCTCATAGAGATAGCGGGTGGCTCGATCGCCCAGGCTTTCTGCTTGAGCGGCTTGACTGCGTACTAACTGAATGATTGACTGCTCAGCTGCTAAGTCATGCTCTACCATCTGGCGAGAGTTGTAAACTCCATCAGATTCAGGAGTGAAGCAGCACAATTCAGCTAATTTGGCAAAACTAGTAGCTGGAATTCCTCCTAGTCCATTCAAACGCTCTCCTAAGTCATGGACATGGTCTTGAGCATCCTCGTAGCTTTCTTCAAAGAACTTATGCAAGGAGTAAAACTCTGCTCCTTCCACAACAAAGTGGTGCTTTTGATATTGCAAGTACAACCCTTGGAAGCTAGCTAAAGCTATGTTTAATCCTTCACAAACCGGGGTGGTAACGTTTTTTTCCAGCAAAATCGGATTGTCAGCAATTTCACCAAAGGAGCGTAGTAGACCCTGAGTTGTAGACATAATAGTGTTCTCCTCTTGTTTTCATTAAGTGTGGCTTATTGCCAGGCTTTTATGTAGGCTAACACAGATGATCTTATTTAACCTAGACTCCCAAATGTCGCTAACAACACAATTTTTAACTTCTTCAGAACCTCTGTTGACGATTATTTGTGATAAATTAGTTGAGAGATATTGTTGATTAGTCACGACTCCGTGAACGGGATTTGTCTTGGTAAAATCTGCTTAAACCCAGCAGATTATAAAGATTGAGTGCATAAGGATGGCAATTTTTAAGGTTGATTAAAGAAAAACAGTTTTCCTAGAGGTAAATAACTATGTCTAAGTTGAAACAGCCAGTCTCAGAGTTCAGTGTAGTAGGACAGTTATTAGACTTTGTCATTAAGGATGGCTATAAAATCAAGTATTTAAGAATTAATGTTTCAAATATCGAATATTGGATTAAGTTATCTAAACCTCTGAGAAAGAGTTTGGATCCAGCCATTATCCCTGGGGCGTGGATTGAGGTGAGTGGCACCAGCAAACTAAAACGCAAAACTGGGAAACTGAAACTGAAAGCCTATGAGGTGAGCCTTGCTGCTCACCCCCACCACCAGCCAACAACTGTTTTGGTTCCCAAAACTCCCAGCCGGAAAGCGAGTATTTTAGTTTGTCAGAAATCCAGTTGTCGGAAACGGGGGGGTCAAGCGGTCTGTAATGCGATCGCATCGAGTTTAAAGGACCATGGTTTAGAAGACCAAGTCAAAATTAAAGAAACTGGCTGCCTCAAACAGTGCAAACATGGCCCTAACCTGGTGATGATGCCAGACAAAGCTCGCTACAGCGAAGTGGCTCCCCAGCAAATTCCCACCCTGATCGAACGACACTTTGTCTGAAGTTAGCCCATCAGTGGACTGCCGTGATGATGCACCAAATACCAAGAGCCAGCCATAAGCTCAAACGTATTGGTTGCTATGGATTCTGCCTCAATCCTTCTACCCTTGCTAACTTGCAACACCTTCTCTAGCACTACAACGTAGGCAAGAGTTTCCCTGACCTCAGTAGCAATAATCTCTGGTTCAATTTCCAAATATTGGGTATTCTTGAATATCGCTTCCCAAGATGAGCTAATGTCCCGCCAACCTTTGATTACATCACGTCCAGGGTGAATACAAAGACTACCAGTGCCTTGAGACCAGACCTTACTCATGGCTTCAATGTCCTTTTTCTCAAAAGCTCGATAGAATGCTGTGTTGGCAGCTAAAACCTCTGTGCGATCGCTACTCATAATTTTTTGTTAAGTTTCACAATTGTGAATAGATTTAATTATATATAGTTCAATAGGATTAATCACATCTAAGCATTCAGCAGTCAGTGGTCAGCATTCAGCAGTCAGCAGTCAGCAGTCAGCAGTCAGTGGTCAGTGGTCAGTGGTCAGCCGTTGGCCAATAGACATCTCCAGAAACTCGGTTTTGACCCAGGCAGTGCAAGGGTTTGAGGTTAATTTTTGGAGATGTCTATTGGCCACTCAAGTATCGTGGCACAGGCTTCTAGCCTGTGAGGTAACCCATAGGGCATAAGCTGTTCAAGTACCGTGCGCTATGGGCATAAACTCATAGCTAATAGCACCTCAAGTAGCGTGCCCGTAGGGCATTAGCTGACCGCTGATAGCTGACCGCTGATAGCTGACCGCTGATAGCTGACCGCTGACCGCTGAATGCTTACGGATTGCGCTCTTGGAGCCGTATCATAAATATGGGTGAGATTATCTTAATGGTGGCATGGAAACAATTTGGGAACTCGATTTTTACTCCCGCCCAATTTTGGACGAAAATCAGAAGAAACTTTGGGAAGTCTTAATTTGCGAGAGTCCTTTGGACATCAATCTCTCACCTGAGACACTGTTTCAATACGCCAGTTGGTGTCCCAACCAGCAGGTGAATTCAATTTGGTTGGGGCAGGCTTTGGCAGATGCGATCGCAAAAGCTCAACAGCCACCAAGCAAGATTCGCTTCTTTCGGCGTCAGATGAACAATATGATTACCAAAGCCTGTAATGAGCTGAATATTCCAGCTCAACCCAGCCGTCGCACCTATGCTTTGGAGCGATGGTTAAAACAAAGGATAGAAGACTTTTATCCCAATCAACCAGGCTATGACCCCGCAGCCGCTGCTTCCTCATTTGTCCGTTATCAATCCCCCATCCCTAAACCATTACCCGATGCTTTGCAGGGACAAAAGTGGGCAGTTGTAAGTCTACAAGCCGCTGCCTTTGAGGAAATGAACGAGTGGGAGATTGACTTTGGTGAAGCCTTCCCAGTCTCGATCATGGACATTGCCCCAGAAACGCCCATTCCCGGTGTGATTATATTTTCCCAACGAGCCAAACCCCTAGCAGCATGGATGTCAGGTTTGGAGCTATCCTTTGTCAGACTTGACACTACTGATGATAAGCCAAAGTTGTTACTGGAAACTGGTGCCAATGATAGCTGGATTCTCGCTAACTTGACCAAATCCCAAATTCTGGCAGAGGCAAAAAGCTTTGAAGAAGCAAAGCAGAACGCTAATCTTGTCCATTTTCTGGCCGTACAATCGAGTCCAACTTCAGAACAGTTTGCTGGATTTTGGCTATGCCGGGAGTTATAACACAAGGCAACAGGCAACAGGCAACAGGCAACAGGCAACAGCCAGAAGGTAAAAATAAATTGTGAGAATTTTTGTTACCTGCTCCCGACTCCCGACTCCCTCGGTGCGCTTTCCGTAGGCGAATTAAATTCGCCACGGGTCGCACCGCTCCCGACTCCCTTTGCTATAGAGAATATGGGATACAAAAGAACCCGTAGAACAGGTGATTGTTCTACGGGTTCTGAAAGTCCTGGCGCAGCCTCAGGGGTAGTCAAGGCTATTAGCAGCATTACTCATATCACACTAGGCTGCCCCGAGCAGGAGTGTTATTAACCCAATGGGATCACGCACTGACCAAATAACTGATTGTATTCGCTAATACCCGGGCACAGGCATTTGCTGGGATAACCAAGGGCATTGGTATCCCTTGTACATGTAGCCGGAAGAGGCTGTACTTGGATTGAACATGAGCTTTTAACTGAGATAGAGTCCAATCCCCGGCTAGTTGCATTATTAATGTCCTCGATCAAGCACAACCCGACACTTGAATCATATTCATATCCATCCGGGCACACGCAGATACTAGCATTGCCGCAGGGGTTGTAATCCCTAGTACAAATACCATCAGCACTTAGGACGGCTGGCATATCACCTTGGGCCATTGCTGCAGGGGAGACCATCAAAAACAGCTGCACTGCCATCAAGAATGCGAAAATCGCTTTTAAGGGTCTCGAAAATCTTTTCATTTTTTTTCGTTTGTTAACTCAACTATATATAAATAAATTATATATCTATCTATAGATTCTTCGACGTTTTGGAGGGGTGCAAATTAATGCAATATTGGTAGATGAGCACCTACCTAACCTGTTGCGCATTTAAGTTAGATATTATTCAGTTAGAAAAAACTCCCTGTACTCCCTATTCCCTACTCCCTACTCCCTACTCCCTATTCCCTTTGCTATATGAGTGCTGAAACTATACCCCAAGAGCTGCAAGCCGAACAACTGTTAGACTTAGCAGCTAAATCAGGAGCGACTAGTGCAGAGGTTTATCAGTCGCGGACGCTTTCTCGTCCTGTGTTTTTTGAAGCTAATCGGCTCAAACAAATCGAAAGTAGTCAATCGGAAGGCACAGCGCTACGGTTATGGCGAGACGGACGTCCAGGACTAGCAGTGGGCTATGGAGCAGTTGCAGCCCAAGATTTAGTAGACCGGGCAATGGCCATGACTGCACTCAATGAACCGGAATCCATAGAACTGGCTGATGGCCCTAGCGCTAACTATTCCGACTCACCAGAAACTATACCGATAGAAGAACTAGTAGCAATCGGCTCGGATGCGATCGCATTAATTCGCGATGCCTACCCAGAAGTATTGTGTAGCGCTGAGTCGGAATGGGAGTTAGAAACCACTAGCTTAATTAACTCTGAAGGATTACATTGCTCTTACACTGACACAACCCTCAGTTATTTCCTTGGGGTAGAGTGGGTTAGGGGTGAAGACTTTTTAAGTGTTGGTGATGGTACACAAATTCGATTAAGCCCATCTGAGCCTAAAGAAAGCCTAAACACTAACAAAGTCCTAGACCAAATCTTACAACGCCTCAACTGGGCAACGGAAAATGTCTCTACTCCCAGTGGTCGTGTGCCAATTTTGTTGACGTCTAAAGCAGCGGATTTGCTATGGGGCACTGTGGAAGCAGCCTTAAATGGAAAACGGGTACTTGAAAAAGCCACCCCCTGGAGTGATAGTCTAGGTCAGGTGGTTACCTCAAAAAACCTGACCCTGTTTCAACAACCAAATCCTGAATTTCCTTACAGTTGCCCCTTTGATGATGAAGGCACCCCTACCCAATCCCTCGTATTTATCAGTGAAGGGCAATTGCAACAGTTTTTTTGCGATCGCACTACCGGTCGATTACTCGGAACTGGCACAACTGGCAATGGATTTCGCCCTAGCCTAGGCAGCTACCCAACCCCTGATCTCGTCAACTTACTGATTAAACCAGGCCAAGGGTCACTCAATGACTTAATTGGAAAATTAGACGAAGGATTAGTCATAGACCAGATTCTCGGCGGTAGTGCTGGCATCTCCGGTGACTTTTCCGTCAATGTTGAGTTAGGGTATCGAGTCCAACAAGGCAATATTATTGGTCGAGTCAAAGACACCATGGTAGCTGGGAATGTCTACAACACCCTTAAGCAATTAGTAATACTCGGTGATGATGCTGAGTGGCAGGATAGCATCTACACACCCTCTCTAATTGTGGAAGGACTATCGGTAACCTCTAGTGATTAGTGGGTCAGTGCTCAGTGCTCGGTGCTTGGTGCTTATTTCTTTGTAACTACAGAAATTCTCCTGGTATTTACAAAGCACCCACGAATAATCACTAATGGAAATTAACCAATGATCAATCAATGATCAATCCCATTACCCAATGGCTGATCCCCAAAAGAAGTCTTGCCCTTGCCGAAGCCTGTCTGATTGGATTCGTCTCAGGACTCTCAGCAGTATTACTCAAACACAGTATTGGCTGGTTAGGGAGGTGGCGGCTTCAAGCAGCTCTAATCCTACCCCCTAGCTTTGCCCTACCCGCTTTTGGACTCTGCTTAGGATTACTGTGCGGATTCCTGATTGAGTTTCTAGCATCAGAGGCAACAGGTAGTGGCGTACCTCAGATCAAAGGTGCCCTTGCCCGGTTTCCTATCGCGATGAATTTACGGGTGGCTGTAGTCAAGTTAGTTAGTACTATCCTATCTCTGGCGGCGGGAATGACTATGGGACGGCAAGGCCCAACGGTTCATATTGGGGCAGCTTTGGCAGCTCAATTGACTCGCTGGGTACCCACCTCTCCTGATCACCGACGTCAAATGATTGCTGCTGGGGCTGGGGCTGGATTAGCCGCTGGGTTTAATGCTCCCCTGGCTAGTGTAGCCTTTATCTTTGAGGAACTGTTACCAGATTTATCTAGTATAACTCTGGGTAGTGCTATTCTAGCATCCTTTATTGGTGCGGTGGTTTCCCGGCTCTTGGGTGGAGGTACCCTAGATCTGAATCGGGAACTAAGCAATTTTTCCAGCACCTTTTCCGCTCTTGAGATTCCCTTCTATTTGTTGTTAGGGGTGTTGGCTGGATTGCTAGCAGCTTTGTTTAATCAGGGAATTCTGTCCAGTCTGAACTTTTACGACCGTCTCAAGCTCAGATTACCATTGCGGATTGGTATAGCTGGGATGCTGGGTGGGTGTATTGTAGCACTGCTACCGGATCAGTTCCATAACAACAGTGGTTTGCGGGAGTTGTTGCTCACTGGTGATATCGGCTGGGAATTTACTTGCCTCGCTTTTGTGGTCTACTTCTTACTGACCATAATTGCCTATGGTTCTGGAGCACCAGGGGGGTTGTTTCATCCCTCCCTAGTATTGGGTTCCGCATTAGGCTATTTAGTCGGCATCGGTGAGTATCACCTGCTCGGATTAGGTTATCCGATTACCTACGCCTTGGCAGGGATGGGAGCATTTTTTAGTGCCGTTTCCAAGGTACCGATCACAGCGATTGTGATCGTGTTTGAGATGACAACGGACTTTAATCTAGTCCTACCTTTAATGATCACCTGTGTGGTTTCCTACCTAGTTGCCGATCAATTAGCCAAAGGGTCTCTCTATCAACGTTTGTTGGAGAGGAAAGGCTACAGCTTGCCTAAAGTAAAGGTGGACAAAAGAACCTTAGCTGGTTTGAAAGCATCTGACATTATGCAGCGCCGGGTAGAAACCCTAGGGAGTCAGATGACTTTAGATCAAGCCATTCAGACCTTTAGTAACTCTAGTCATCGGGGCTTTCCAGTAGTTGCTCAGGGGAAATTGGTCGGGATAATTACTCAGGAAGACATTGCCAAAAATCGAGACCGACTGCCTGGCAATACGCCTATCAAAGAGGTGATGACTCCACAACCGATAACAGTTAGACACAATGACACCTTAAGCCACGTTCTATACATTCTCAATCGTTATCACCTCAATCGGTTACCTGTTCTAGAAAACAGGAAGTTAGTTGGAATCATTACCTTTAGTGATATTATTCGTGCCGAAGCTAACCAACTCAGTGGGGAAAAAGAGCAACTAGGACCAAGTCCTGATCCCTCCTATGGCGTCTATTATACTCGCGCTCCAGCTACGGGCAGTGGAAGGATGTTGGTTCCCTTAGCTAATCCCCAATCAGCACCAGTATTGTTAGAAATAGCTACTGCTATTGGCCAGGTACACGACTATGAACTTGAGTGTTTGCAGGTAATACCTATCTCCCGCAGCACTAGTCCTGCTCAGACAGCAGTTGATACTACTAAAAGTCGCAGATTGCTAAGGCAAGCGGAAAGGCTAGGGCGACGGTGGGAAATGCCCGTTCACACCCAAATCCGGATATCCCACGATACCGCTCAAGCAATTCTAGAAACTATTAAACAACGACATATTAATCTGATTTTGATGGGATGGAAGGGAGGACCATCTAATAGTCCTAATCAGATTTTTGGTAATATTATCGATACCTTGATTCGACAAGCTCCCTGTGATTTAGTCTTGCTGAAATTACCCCAAGGCAAGGAAGTAGTAGATGATGTGAAATCTGCTAAGTACGGTTCACTAGCTAAGACCTGGAAGCGTTGGTTAATCCCCATTGCTGGTGGACCGAATTCTAGCCGTGCCCTACAATTAATTCCGATACTAGCAACCCTTGCTAAAGCAGAGCAAATCGTAGTAACTCAGGTTTTTAACCCTCAAGCTGGGGAACCTGTAATGACTAGCTTGGAAAAAGCTACCTATTTCCTCAAACAGCAACTCAAAGGTATTTGTGATGTGGCATCAATTCCAATCCGTTCCTATTCTGTTTCTGATGCTTTGATTCGTTTAGCCAACGCTCACAAGTATGATGTAGTCGTGATCGGAGCTAGTCGAGAGGGATTATTGGAGCAGGCGATCCATGGCAATATTCCAGAAGCGATCGCACGGGGTGTTGATAGTACTGTGATTTTGGTTAGGGAAGCGCTTCATTAACAAAGAGCAGGGAACAGGGAACAGGGAACAGTGGTAAGTCTTCAGCTGTCAGCTGTCAGTTATCAGCTTTTAGTTATCAGCTGTCAGTTTTCCGTTTTCAGCTATGAGTTTATGCCCTACGTGCACACTACGCGAACAGCTGTCAGCTGTCAGCATGAAATAGCTCTGAATAATCTTTAATAAGATCACAAATTGGGATTAATTTTTATGGCAATTATAAATATAGAATTAACAATCTTGCTGATCTATAATAACATCAAAAACTATTTTGATTTATTTTATAATGCTCTGCTCCCTGTTCCCTAAAACCCATAAATAAAGTACTTCACCGAATTAAAAACCGCTGTGACAACCGCTGTATTGTTATTCATAATAATTCAAAGCAAATTCCAAAACTTTAATAATAAAATCAACATCTGCTTTTGTAATACAAAGGGGTGGTTTAATACGTATAACATTACGATGTAAACCACCTTTACA
>NZ_JAAHIE010000319.1:0-8664 GCF_010671945.1 Moorena sp. SIO4E2 | reverse complement strand
AAATAAATTGGCCAGACGCTCAATTGAGCTTTTGTATCCTTGTATCATGGGCAGATCCTGGCAACCTCTTCACACAGATTATGCATGAACTCATCCCATCAATCAAGTCCTAGAGTGAACAGCCTAGGCACTGCCCACCCTTGGTTCATGTCGGGTGGGCAGTGCACCAGACAGATAATCAAGCTTGCAAAGCGCTTTGGTAGGCACTGCCCACCCTACTGCTTGGTTCATGTAGGGTGGGCAGTGCACCAGACAGATAATCAAGCTTGCAAAGCGCTTTGGTAGGCACTGCCCACCCTACTGCCCACTACGATTAATGACTGAAGCAGGGGGTAGTTTCAAATCTGATTTGTAGTTATACCAATTCTGTAAATTACAGCTAGAGATCAATTTCGTCTCCCCATTTCCCCCATCTCCCCGCGCCCGATCCTGATTGAGATGGCGACAATGCAATAGTTTTACAACACCTACACCACCGATTAAACTCGCTTAACCCACTACACCCACTCCGGCTACTTTTTGTTACCACAATGCAATAGTTTTACAGCACCCACTAAACCCATTACTCCTATTTAGTCTACTACTCCTATTGCTAGCACTCCACCCATCCTTCCCCCGATACTCCTTAAGATGGCGACAATGCAATAGTTTCAAAGCGCCCACACCACATATTTAGCTCACTTAACCTACTCCACCCACTCCAGCTCCTTGCGACAATGCAATAGTTTTTCTAATCCCTTGAATCTTCTCCAAAATGTGGTTATAATAATAGTATCGTTAAAGCAATGGTTATTGCCTCATGATGATTTCTACCGCACAAGCCGCTGAATTACTGGGTGTTTCTGCCACTCGGGTTCGTTTCCTTCTGGGCAAGGGCAGAGTCAAAGGAGCGTATAAGGTGGGTAGAACTTGGGTGATTCCTCTGTTTGATGGCATGCCAGTGGTCACCCCTGGCACTCGTGGACCAAAGCGGAATTGGTCAAAGCGTACAAATTACACGAAGGCTGTGATCCACGTTAATCAGAAAGTCATTCGCCAAAATCACAACACCGGGGAACGCAATCCAGTGATTACGGTAAAACGAGGCTCTAAAAACATTTACGGTCATACGGTAGAAGTCAATGGCCCTTGTCGGGTGATGTATCGCCCTGATAATCCGTTACATTGTGGCGCAAGGGTGTGGATTGAGACTATCTCGGATTTTCAAGTTATCTGAGCCAAGACTTTCACGGGGTGACAAGCAGCTTGAAAGCATGAACCAGCGAGGTTTGAATCACATCGACCAAGAGTAAAAAGCGATTTTTTTGATCATTTTCATAAAAATGGCAGGTATAGCATTTTTATTTGAGATGTAAACCTAAGAGGTATTTTTTTATCCAATAAAACTCCGTATATCTTTCCCCTCTTGCCTGCCCCCCTTACTAGATACCGTTGGCGAAATTAATATTTGTTTACACAAGGGTAGCAGATGGGTAACTTTAAGTTCATGCTCCCCCAGAATTGGGGGTTGGGGGGCTATAAAGACTGCTGTCTTCAGGCTGATATTTCTAAATGTTAAATTCGCCAGCAGTATCTTACTAAGGGGGGTTAGGGGGGATTCCTCTTGCCTTTTGCCTTTTTATGGAATACGTGTGTTTACAACCCAGATACAAACGCGCTTATGCGATTGACCTTTGGTCACGCTACGCGAACGCTTAAGAACGATGAACCCTCACCCGCTTATCAGGCTTTTGCTTTCTGACCCAGGCTAAAAACTTCTGCATCTGAGGGTCATTTTTCAAAGCTTCACAGGTATTCAATTCCAGAGCTAAACGAGTATTTGGGAATAAAGCATGTATTTGTCGATGACAAGCAGGGCAAATAGTAATCGTTGGACCAGGTTTCATCTTTTTTCGCTTAGTGTTTTGTCTAGGAATCAAGTGATGAACTGTCAATCGCTCTACATCTCTTCCACAAAGTTCACAAGTCATTGATAATGATAGCAATTATTAGTTTGGTGAGCTCCAAAGTCTTAGGGAGTAGGGAGTAGGGAGTAGGGAGCAGGGAGTAGGGAGTAGTAAAGTCAGACTAGGGAACTTCGGAATAAGGAAAAAATCCTGTAGACCTCATTACTACGAGAACTGTAAAATCCTAAGTGTTTAACATCTCAAATAAAAATGCTATATCATGAAAGCTTGGTCAATAATTTCCTATCTAGTTATCGGTATACTTATCGGTGCTTTTTTAGGTATTATACTACAAAAGTCTGCTCAAGTAGACCAGTTGTTCAGACGCTACGGTATCCTCAGCACTTCTACCATTAAGGATAATCAAAGCAAACCAGTTCCTGCCAATTTTCAAGGCAATATCTCCTTATTTATTTTGGCAGGACAGTCGAATATGTCAGGAAGTGGTAAGCTGACACCTGCTAGTTCCATTACTCACCCCAGAGTTTTTGTCTTTGGAAACGATTACCGCTGGCATCTAGGCAAAGAACCGATTGATTCACCAAGTGGACAAGTTGATCACGTCTCGGAAGATAAGTCAGCTGGAGTCAGTCCAGGTATAGCATTTGCTACTGAATTGCTCAAATACGATCCTGAGCTGATTGTTGGTTTAATTCCCTGTGCTAAATGGGACACTACTATTCAACAGTGGCAAAAAAATCTAAGTGAAGATACTTTGTATGGCTCTTGCTTAAAGCGAGCCTATGCTGCTTCACCAATGGGAGAAATTCAAGGTTTACTATTCTTTCAGGGAGAAAGTGATGCCCTTAATCCTCAAGCCTACCCAAGTCGAAGATTCTTCCCTAATCAGTGGGCTGATAAATTTGTTAGGTTAGTAAAAGATTTCCGTCAAGACCTAGGGAAACCTGAGTTACCAGTAGTTTTTGCTCAAATTGGCACCACTACTGATCCAGAAAAGCTCCCGAACTGGGAAACCGTGAAAGCGCAACAGGAAACAGTCCAGTTACCAGCTACTGGGATGATTACCACAGATGACTTGGCTTTGCAAGACCATGTCCACTTGACAACGGAAAGTTATTTGATTCTTGGAAAAAGATTTGCTAAAGCGTTTTGGAAACTTACTGATCAGTGACATCATGTTTTGAATTTACTATTCGAGGATTATGGCATCAATTAATTAATGGAAACCTGGACAGTTATTTTCGTTCTAGCTATCGGTCTTTTTCTTGGTATTATTCTCCAGAAGTATTATCCAGTCGGTAAGTTGATCAGACGCTACGGTATTATTAGTCGCTTCTTAGTTAAGCGGAAATCTGAGTCTCGGGAAATCAATGTGATTCCACCAGATTTTCAAGGCAAGATGTCCCTGTTTATTTTGGCAGGACAGTCGAATATGTCCGGAACAGGTAAGCTAACACCTGCTAGTTCCGTTACTCACCCCAACGTTTTTGTCTTTGGAAACGATTACCGCTGGCATCTAGGCAAAGAACCGATTGATTCACCAAGTGGACAAGTTGATAAAGTCTCGGAAGATAAGTCAGCTGGGGTAGGTCCGGGGATGGCGTTTGCTACTGAATTATTGAAATACAATCCTGAGCTAATCATCGGTTTGATTCCTTGTGCCAAGTCTGGCACTGCCATTCAACAGTGGCAAAGAAGCCTGAGTGAGGATACCCTTTATGGCTCTTGCTTAAAGCGAGTAGGTGCTGCTTCTGTGATGGGAGAAATCACCGGTATACTTTTCTTTCAAGGGGAAAAAGATGCTCAAAAGCCTTCTCAAGACGATGAGATAACGTTTTTCCCCAATCAGTGGGCTGATAAATTTGTTACCTTGGTAAAAGATTTCCGTCAAGACTTAGGGAAACCTGAGTTACCAGTAGTTTTTGCTCAAATTGGCACCACTACTGATCCAGAAAAGCTCCCGAACTGGGAAACCGTGAAAGCGCAACAGGAAACAGTCCAGTTACCAGCTACGAGGATGATTACTACAGATGACTTGGCTTTGCAAGACTATGTCCACTTAACAACGGAAAGTTATTTGATTGTTGGAAAACGATTTGCTAAAGCATTTTGGAAACTTGTTCAAAGATAAAAGGGTATATCAAGACAGGGAAAACTAGAGGAGACGTAGCCATTGATTCCGGTCAAGCTTGATGAACATCTTATCTAAAACAGTTCCAGGGTTTTTAGTTCCAGGGTTTTTAATTGGGAGCATCGCCATCATTGCCGCAATTCCCACAGTGGTGATATCAACACCAGCTGCTAAAAATATTGCGCAACAGATTACTGTCCGGATTGATGGCCCAAAACAGGGAGGGAGTGGGATAATTGTTGAACGCCAAGCAAATATATATTATATCCTGACCAGTGCTCATGTGCTACAAAAAGCTGGCATCTACAGGATTCAAACCCCTGATGGCAATCGTTATCCTGTAGACTCCCGCTACATCAGACGGATGCCAGGGGTAGATTTAGCGATCTTACCTTTCACTAGCACCTCTAACTACCCAGTGGCTAGGTTAGGGAATTCCCAGCAAATCAGTGCAGGTCAAAGGGTTTATGTGGCTGGATGGCCCCGTTCTGGAGGTGCTTCTCAACAACGGCGGTTTATTAATAGCGAAGGACTGCTCACGGATGCTAGTTCTAAACTTCCTAGGGGATATGCTCTGAGTTATACCAATTTGGTGAGAATTGGGATGAGTGGTGGACCAGTATTAGACGATCAGGGGCGGGTAATTGGCATTAATGGTATGGTCAGATTAGTGGGCGATTCTGACACAATTGTGGCATCTGGGATTAGCATTGACACCTATTTAACCTGGCGCTCTCAGCTGAAACTGCCAACTCCTGTAAAGACTCCTCAAGTCGGTGTTTCTCCTACAGCTGCGTCTGCCAAGACCGGAACAGTTTTCTACAAGT
This sequence comes from Moorena sp. SIO4E2, assembly GCF_010671945.1. Lineage (NCBI taxonomy): Bacteria > Bacillati > Cyanobacteriota > Cyanophyceae > Coleofasciculales > Coleofasciculaceae > Moorena > Moorena sp. SIO4E2. The sequence goes on along the minus strand of NZ_JAAHIE010000319.1, from coordinate 3,799 downwards.
TGACGAATACTCTCAAAGTAGGGACTGGCTCAGTGAGTTCTGTGGCGATTGGCACCGTTGCTCAAGGGAGATCAGTACAAAAATCAGTACAAAAATTGATGGCCGCTAGTGGTCATAGTGATGGCACTATCTCCCTGTGGAATCTGTCCACTGGTCAATTAATTCGTACCTGGCGAGGTCACGGTGGTGCAGTGAATGCTGTGGCGATTAGTCCGGATGGTCAAACTTTAGTCAGTGGCGGTGATGACCGTATGATCAAGACCTGGAATCTTAACACGGGTAAACCTTTAAGTACCCTGACTGGACATCAAGATACAGTGGCGACTTTAGCCTTCAGTGGCGATAGCAAAACCTTAGTTAGTGGTAGCTGGGACAACACTATTAAGATTTGGCAGCTGCCTAAGGGTAAACTGTTGCATACCCTTACCGGACATTTAGGTTCGGTGAATTCTGTTGAAATCTCTCCTGATGGCAAAACCTTAGTCAGTGGTTCTCAAGATACAACTATTCGGCTGTGGAATCTAGCTACAGGTAAGTTAGTGCGTATCTTCAAGGGACATTCTCGATCGGTGTCGTCTGTAGCGATTAGTCTGGATGGGAAGACCTTAGCCAGTGGTGGAGGAGACGGCACGATTCGCTTGTGGAACCTTAACACTGGTAAATTGACTAGGACCTTGACGGGTCACACAGATGGGGTGTGGTCAGTAACGATGACTAGAGATGGAAGCACCCTGATTAGCGGTAGTTGGGATAAGACCATTAAGTTGTGGGATATGAGGAGCGCTCAGTTGAAAAGCACCTTAAATGGTCATTCGGGCTATGTTGTTGCTGTTGCTTTGAGCCAGGATGGTCAAACCCTAGTTAGTGGTGGTTGGGATCAGCAGATTAGAATTTGGAGCAAGCAAATATCTAATTAACCTGAGTTCAAGATAAGCGATTCGGCAAAGCCGACGCTTGGCCGTAGGCCACGCCAAAGGCGAACGCGAACGCACTCCTAAAGCAGTAATTGATAGCAAAGGGAACAGCGGATCTGGGAACAGGGAGCAGGGAGTAGGGAGTAGGGAGTAGGGAACAAAAATTATCACAATTCCTACACGGATTGCTAGATATCTGGTTAAAATTGGGTTCTGTTAATTGATAGGGTTGATCGCACTTATGAAGTAGAGTCTTTTTTGACGCTGATTCCCTTAAAACCCTCTTGACTATTGCCTATTGCCTATTGCCTATTGCCTTAAAAGGATAAGCAATGTCGCTCAAACGTTGCTGATAATTGCTATAAAAAATTGCTATAATAGATTTAGGTGTTGTCTAAACCATTAACCGGTCAAATAATCCCAGGCTTTAATAAATTCAACAATTTGGCTCACTGGAGGCAGGGTTGATACTGGTCTTGATGGTGTTGTAGTGTCTTCAGATTGCTCGCTCCAGCTTGATTGATTCATCAGATACTTCCCAAAATCTTGATTAGAATAAATACTTAATGAGTAGTCTCTAGAGTTAGTAATAATTGTCTGAGTCGGAGCAATAAAAAAGTTAGCCGATGATTTAATTTCTGGTGCTAACTTAACGGTTTTAATTGGTTTAATCTGCTCAATAGCTTGGCCAATATTTGTAATTAATTTATTGATTTGCTGTTTGTTTTGATTACTTAAAGTGTATATTGATCGTGAGGGTAGGCTATTTAATAGGGTCACAATATTGCGATGAGTTTGACCTCCATCTTTGAAGGGGACAATGGCCAAGTAAGCGATAATGAATAAGTCAGCGTTGTTGCTCGTAAAGGTAATGGTTGTTCTGCGGACACCCACCTCAATGCTGGGCGGTTGATTGAGGACTTCAGAAACATTGGCTATCTGATTATAAATCGAGGCTAAAGCCAAATTCGCTTTGAGGTCTAACGGGGTATCAACGATAATCTTTACTGTTGGCAGCGTCTCGTTGAAAAAGGTTTTGGCAGCTTCGGAAGACAGATGGATAATTTGACTTTGATCACCATCGGGACTTAAGTCAACCCATTCACAGATCAGTCCTTCGGTTTTGAGACCAAACCGGGAAACAGCATATAGTTTTGCCCCAGTCAGGGTAGCACCAGTCAAATCCGCTCCAATCCAATTGGCTTTAATCAGCCTGGCCTTACTAAGATCAGCGTGTACTAAACTGGTATTAACTAAATTGGCATTGCTCAAATCAGCCCCAACTAAGGTAGCTCCACTTAATTTAGCGTTGCTCAGATCAGCCCAACTGAGGTTTGCTCCACTTAAATCAGCCCAGCGTAGATTTGCCCCACTGAGATCAGCTCCCCTAAAATTGGCACAGGTGAGATTTCCTTGTCTGATTTCAACCCCTTTGAGATTGCTACCACTGAAATCGGCTTTGTGCAGATTTGTTCCGTTTAAGTGCGCTCCCTTCAAATTGGCTTGACTAAGGGTTGCCCCCCCTAGATTGGCTTCATTGAAGGTAGCGCGGCTGAGATTGGCTTGTCTGAGGGTGGCTTCTCGTAAATCAGCACCAGAGAGGTTTGCCCCAGTTAGATTTGCTCCACTTAGGGAACCACGAACCATCTCAGCACGAATCAGTGATGCCTGAATCAGTTGGGCACCTCTTAAATCAGCCCGAATCAAATTTGCGACATTGAGCTTTGCTTGTGTTAACTTGGCTTTATAGAGATTGGCACCACTGAGTCTAGCAATGTTTAAGTTGGCTCGGCGGAGGTTTGTGCCGCTCAAGTTAGCACCACTTAAGTTAGTTATACTCAGGTTAGCTTCACTCAAGTCGGCACCACTAAGAGTAGCGCCGCTTAGGTTCAGTTCCGTAAGATCCGCAGCTGTAAAATCTCTTACCCCTGCTGCATATTGTTGGATAATTTCCCTGACATTCATTACAATCTAACAAAAATTAATATTTATCATGGCATAGGCTCAATCTGGGTGAGAGATAATGAAAATTGGTATTGTAGGACTGGGATTGATGGGTGGGTCCCTGGGATTGGACTTGAGAGCACAAGGTCATCAGGTCTTGGGAGTCTCTCGTCAACCAAAAACCTGTCGATTCGCACTTGATCACGGCATTGTTGATGATGCGAGTATTGACTTAAGTATCCTAGCCACAGCAGAGGTTGTGTTTATTTGCACCCCAATAGCCGCGATCGCCTCTACTGTCAAGCATTTAGTCAACTATCTTTACAAGGATACCGTAATCACTGATATTGGTTCGGTCAAAATGCCAGTGGTTAGAGAAATAGCTCCCCTGTGGGAAAATTTTGTAGGTGGTCATCCGATGTCAGGAAGGGAATACAGTGGTGTGGAAGCTGCGGTGTCGAATCTATTTGTAGGAAACCCTTATGTACTGACCCCGATTGAGACAACACCACAACCAGCACTTGAGAAGGTGGAGGAGATTGTGCGATCGCTTAAGTCATTGGTTTACATCACAAGCCCGGAAAACCATGACCAAGCGGTAGCATGGATTTCTCATCTACCGGTGATGGTGAGTGGGAGTTTGATTGATGCTTGTATGCAGGAGACTGACCCAGTGGTTTTGAGGTTAGCCCAACAGTTAGCTAGTTCTGGTTTTCGTGATACTAGCCGTGTGGGGGGTGGTAATCCAGAACTGCGAGTAATGATGGCTCGTTACAATCAGGAGTCGATAATGCGTACGCTTGTAGGGTATCGCGATCGCCTTGACCAGATAATTGAGGTGATTGAACAGGAAGATTGGTCGAGTCTGGAAACAATCTTTGAAACTACTCACGTAGCGCGGAAAAAATTTGTTTCCTGAGTTTGTTTAGTTTGTTATTGAG
>NZ_JAAHIE010000318.1:0-8672 GCF_010671945.1 Moorena sp. SIO4E2 | reverse complement strand
CTCGCACCATGAAGCAAATCGAAATCGAAGATGCTGCTGAAGCAGACAGAATCTTTACTGTACTCATGGGAGACCGGGTTGCTCCTCGCCGCCAATTCATTGAAACCTATGGCGCTCGACTCAATCTCAACGATTTAGATATTTAACGTCTACTTTACTCACAAATCGGTGCTCGTTCACCAATAAAGGGTATTCCTTCACGAGAAAAGGGTACCCTTTATTGGCAGGGCAAAGGCATCTTGATTTTTGAAAGGCGAGCGGTGTGAGGATTTCAGCGATCAAGTCCTGTTTTTAATCAATTGATGAAATCCTTACTGGATAAGGGTTTTGGAATTTAGATGCGTTTGCCCTGGTCACCAATGGATTCAGCCTTAAGTTGTCACCAATGGGCTATACTCCACATCTGGTGTCTTTGGGTAAGTCCTGAATAAAAAAAAATCGAGGATTCTGTACTTTTAGCTACAAAATACTGGGAAGCATCAGCCGTAACCTAACTACATCAACATATTTTATATGTGATGTAATTATGGTAATTTCATCAGTTACAAACGCTACAGAAAAATGGGGTAACCTCGATTCCCAAAGAGGTAATCTGAGTGAATTAGATCTATGGTGTATTATTTGTGGTGGCTTCCACATGACCGCTGATCATTGGAAATTTATGGCAGAAGATATGCCTAAAGATCCAGTGGATATGATCGAAGACCTCACAAAAATGGGAATTTATAAACCCGATACTTTTAAGATTGCAGATGCGGTTAATGCTGCTGATATTAGAAAGGCACTGCTACTAAAAGTAGCTGGTAAAGGGGACCCTAATAGGGAGCAATTAGTTTTAGAGTTAGCTAAACAAGCTGGTGGTATAGAAAATGCTTTTGCCGCTGCCTTTGGTCCTAAAGCTGGAGAATTTTTCGGGGATGTTAGGCATTACAATAGTTTCAGCCGCCGCCGCTTCTTGAAAAATTTAGCAGTAGGTGCTGCATTAGTTACCCTAGCCAACTGTACCTCTAAACAGCAAACTCAGGATTTAAAGACAGGGGAGAATGAACCACCAGCAAATGCAGACAGTCTAGAAAAAACAGACCTAAAAATTGGATTTATCCCCATCACCTGTGCCACTCCAATTATTATGTCTGAACCTTTAGGGTTCTACTCCAAGTATGGTTTTAATGCCAAAGTAGTAAAAATGCCTAGCTGGGGTGCGGTTAGAGATTCCGCGATCGCAGGAGAACTGGATGCTTATCATATGCTAGCCCCGATGCCTATTGCCATGACTTTGGGTTTAGGTTCCGCCACCTTTGGAGTTAAACTAGCCAGCATCGAGAACATTAACGGTCAAGCCATAACTGTAGCTAACAAGTACAAAGGTAAAATTAACGGTCCCGCCGATTTCAAAGGCTTCACCATCGGTGTACCTTTTCCTTACTCCATGCACAACCTCTTAATGCGTTACTACCTGGCCACTGGTGGAGTTGATCCTGATAAAGATGTAAAAATTCGCCCTGTTCCGCCACCAGATAGTATTGCTCAGTTGGTTGCAGGGGACATTGATGCTTACTTGATGCCCGATCCCTTTAACCAAAGGGCTGTCTATGAAGACGCTGGATTTATCCACAAACTTACCAAGGAGTTATGGGAAGGACACCCCTGTTGTGCTTTTGCCGCCAGCGATGCTTGGATAGAGGAAAACCCGAACACTTTCCGCTCCCTCAACAAAGCAATTATCGAAGCTGCAGGTTATGCCCGTAACCCAGCCAATCGTCCAGAAATTGCTAAAGCCATCTCCGAAAGAGCCTTTTTGAACCAGCCTGTGGAAGTGGTGGAAGCTGTACTAACGGGTAACTTTGAAGATGGTCAAGGTAATACCAAAGCTGTACCAGACAGAATTGATTTTGATCCCTATCCTTGGCAGAGCTTTGCGAATTGGATTTCTTCTCAGTTAGTGCGTTGGGATTTGCAAGGAGATGGAAAAGTAAAATCAGCAATTACCTCGGAAAAGTATGATGAAGTGGGTAAAGAAATTTTTCTGACAGATTTAGCTAGGGAATTGGCTAAGGAAGTGGGACAAACTCCACCTACAGAGATTTACCGTACAGAAACCTTGGAATTTGACACCTTTGATCCAGCTAAACCCCAAGAGTATGTGGATGAACAAATCAAAAAATACGGTTTTTAAAGGTAAGCTATCAGCCGTCAGCCGTCAGCCGTCAGCCGTCAGCCGTCAGCCGTCAGCCGTCAGCTGTCAGCCGTCAGCCGTGAGCTAAAAGCTCACGCTACGCGAACAGCAGTAGCCCATAAGTTGATAGCTGAATGCTGAATGCTGAATGCTGAATGCTGAATGCTGATAGCTGATAGCACCTCAAGTAGCGCTTAAGCTGAATGCTGAATGCTGAATGCTGAATGCTGAATGCTGAATGCTGATAGCTGAATGCTGATAGCTGATAGCTGAATGCTGAATGCTGATAGCTGATAGCTGACGAAGTCTACCTCACCAAGCTCTTTGCAGATAAAAGCAAATACAATATGACATCAATACCCAAAAACGTAACTCAAAAAAAACAACAACTCACAATCCTTGAAAATGAAAACTTCAGAGCTCTGTTGCTATTTATCGTTTCCCTAGGCATATTTTTACTGTTTTGGGAATTAGGAGCAAAGATGAAAATTTTTGCTAAGGGCATGCCCACTGCATCCTTAACAATTAAGGAATTATGGTATTGGGTAACCCATCCATTTTATGACAATGGACCTAATGATTTGGGTATTGGTTGGAATTTGTTAATTAGCCTGCGGAGAGTAGCCATTGGCTACACGTTAGCCTCAATCATTGCTGTGCCTTTGGGAATCTTGGTAGGTATTTCCAAAATTGCATTTAAAGCCTTTAACCCCTACTTCCAGCTTCTTAAACCGGTTTCTCCCCTGGCTTGGTTACCTTTGGGGCTATATATATTCCGGAACTCAGAGATGACTGGGATTTTCATTATTACCATTGCTAGTATTTGGCCAACCCTAACCAACACGGCTTTTGGTGTGGCCAATGTTAACCCAGATTACCTTGATGTTTCTAAAATTCTGGGCGCTTCTAAATGGCGCACGATTTTTAAGGTGATTATTCCCGCTGCCCTACCTAACATCATCTCTGGTTTGAGAATTAGTATGGGGATTTCTTGGTTGGTGATTGTGGCAGCAGAAATGCTATTGGGTACGGGTTTAGGTTACTTCATTTGGAATGAGTGGAATAACCTTTACATACCCAATATTCTGGTGGCTATTTTTATTATTGGAATTGTGGGTATTGTCCTTGATCAAATATTTGCATATTTTGAAAAAATGGTTTCTTTCGGTAAAAAATCATCATGAAGCATCATTATGAGTACTTCTTTTTATTCCAAGGGCCGTAAGGTCATTAGTGACAATGACAGTGAAGCTCAAATTTCATTACGTCATATTTCAAAAACGTTCCCTGGTAAACAGGGTTGGTTTGATAAAATCACTGGCAAATCTTCCCCAGACTTTGTAGCTATCGAAGATATCAATTTAGATATTGAGCACAACACGTTTGTGTCGATCATTGGCCCGTCGGGTTGTGGTAAGTCCACCTTGCTGAATATTATCGCGGGTTTGAGTTCCGCCACCAGTGGCGAAGTGATCATCAATGGGCAACTGGTGACTCAACCAGGACCTGACCGGGGTATGGTCTTTCAAAACTATGCCCTTATGCCTTGGATGACTGTGGAAGGTAATATTAGGTTTGCGGTGGAAACTGTCTATCCCAAAATGTCTGCCAGGCAGCAAAAACGGGTTATTAAGGAAAATATCCAACTAGTTGGTTTAACCGGGGCAGAGACAAAGCATCCTCATGAACTATCTGGGGGTATGCGACAACGAGTAGGTATTGCGAGAGCTTTAGCTATTAATCCCCAAATTTTGTTAATGGATGAACCTTTTGGTGCTTTAGATGCTCTGACTAGGGGCTTTTTACAGGATGAAATCGAGCGCATTTGGGAACAGCAGCGTAAAACTGCCATTATGATTACCCATAGCATTGATGAAGCCCTCCTGTTATCCGATCGGATTGTGATGATGACCAAAGGCCCTGCGGCGCGCATTGATGAGGTGCTTGAAGTGCCTTTCCCCCGTCCGCGCGATCGCACTACCGTTGAGCATCATCCTGCCTATATGGAACTGAAACAGGAAATGGAAAACCATCTATATCGGGAAACTAGAGCTGTAGAAGAAGCACGAATTCACTAACTAAAAATCCTCCGTTAGTGTAAAGTAAGCATTTAGCCGTCAGTGGTCAGCTGTCAGCTAGTAAGCCTTCAGCCTTTAGCCGTGAGCTTTTAGCTCACGCTACTTGAGGTGCCGTAGCCCATAAGTTGATAGCTGATAGCTGATAGCTGAATGCTTACAGTGTAAAATACCAAAGGTCAAAAATCAGGAGACATCAATATTATGGCAATTGCAGACATTACTCAACAGTTGTTAGCCGCAAAAAAAGAAAAAGGACTAACCTTTGAAGATTTGGAAAAAGTTGTAGGTAGGGATGAAACTTGGGTCGCTTCTGTGATCTATCGTCAAGCTAGCGCAGATATGGAGGAAGCCACCAAACTAGTCACCGCTTTGGGTTTACCAGAATCCGTAGCTGAAGAATTAACCGTGCCACCTCTCAAGGGTTCCCTAGACCCTCAAATTCCTACGGATCCCCTAATTTACCGCTTTTACGAAATTATGCAGGTGTATGGTATGCCTATTAAAGCGGTGGTCCATGAGAAGTTTGGGGATGGGATTATGAGTGCTATTGATTTTTCCATAGAAGTAGAGAAAGTGGAAGACCCGAAAGGCGATCGCGTACAAATCATTATGTGTGGTAAATTCCTACCTTACAAAAAGTGGTAGCTTAGCAAGATTGATTCTGTCGGGGTAAAGGTAAGTTATCCCGACTACAAAGTTATTAACTACTATTCACTACAATTTCTTAACCTCGGCAATTACAGGGTAGCCACAGGTTACTAGGGAATCAGTGTCCACTAAATCCAAAACCACGAACACACTAAAACAGTTAGATAAACGGCAATTTTCTGAGTACATCAGAGCCTTAGTCTGGTCAAACCAAGGTAATTATCTAGCTATTATTACTGCTGCAGGAGAACTGGCTTTATGGCAACAGGGTAATCTGGAAATTTTGACACCCAGCCATGACTATTCCCTAGACTGTGTGGGCTTTTCCCAAGATGGCAATTATCTAGGGACTGCTGGACAAGAAGGCAAGGTTAGTATCTGGCAATTGGGGGTCAATTCCCCCAAGTTTACGCCAATTACAACCCTGGATCAGGGCAACGCTTGGATTGACTCCCTCGGTTGGCATCCCCAAAAAAATCTATTAGCCTTTGCTGTCAATCGCCAGGTTAAGGTTTGGGATGTTGACCAAGGGCAACTAATGGCAGAGTTAAACTTTGCAGACTCATCAGTTTTCAATGTAGCTTGGCATCCCCAGGGTAAATTCCTGGCTGCTAGTGGCCATGGTAGTGTTAAAGTCTGGAACATTGAAAACTGGTCAGAGCCACCAGAAACCCTTGAAGTCCCTGGAGCTAGTCTAGATTGTGCTTGGTCATCCAATGGTGAGTATCTTGCTTCAGGCAATCTAGACCGCACTATTTCTTTACTTCACTGGGGTAATCCTCCCCCCTGGTTAATGCAAGGATTCCCCGGCAAAGTCAGTCAAGTTGTTTGGTCAAATACGTCTGATCCAGTTTTAGCTGCGTCTTGTCAAGATGCGGTAATTGTGTGGCAGTTTAGCAACGAAATCAAGAACTGGCAAAATCGTGTGTTACAACATGACCAAGCCATACAAGACATCACCTTTTCCCCCAATTCATCCCTACTAATTTCCGCTAGTAATGATGGTGGTATTCAACTCTGGTCAAAGGCTAAAAAGCTTACCAAAATAGTTAGCAAAACAATTAAATTTTCTTGTTTAGCGTGGAACCCTACGGGAAACTATTTAGCTGCCGGAGGGCAAAATGGTGAAGTAATAATTTGGCAAAATTCTATTTCCAGTCCCAGTAGGGGATTTGGTTAATAACAATGAACTTATTTCAGAGCTCTAAATCTACAACTAATTCAGCTAAAATTAGGGAAATCAAAAACTTGGTTTATCAGCACTTGGCCATAGATCCGGAAATCCCTATTTCTGTTAGTCAGTTACAATGCCATGAACCAGATTGCCCTCCCATAGAAACCGTGATTGCCATCATGAAAACACCTCCGCAACAATACAAAATTCATCAATCCATAGCAGAAATTCAAGAACTAGACATTAAACAACTTTAAACACCTAATTCATTTTACTCAAAATCCATGGTTGCAACTACTGTAAACAACGCTATTCCCGTCACGGTTTTAACTGGCTATTTAGGAGCCGGAAAAACTACGTTGCTAAACCGTATCTTGACCCACGAGCATGGGAAAAAGGTAGCGGTAATTGTTAATGAATTTGGGGAAGTTGGTATTGATAATCAGTTAGTAATCGATGCCGATGAAGAAATCTTTGAAATGAACAATGGTTGTATTTGCTGTACCGTGCGGGGAGATTTAATCAGAATCATTGGTAACTTGATGCGGAGGCGGGATAAGTTTGACCATTTAGTGATTGAAACCACTGGGCTTGCTGATCCTGCCCCGGTAATTCAAACGTTTTTTGTGGATGAAGAGATTCAAACCCAGTTAGACCTTGATGCCGTGGTAACGGTAGTTGATGCTAAGCATATTTTAGAGCACTGGGATAGTGATGAAGCCCAGGAACAAATTGCTTTTGCTAACGTGATTTTGCTCAATAAAATTGATTTAGTAGACCCTCAACAACTGGAGGAGTTAGAGCAAAAAATCAAAGCCATGAATGGTTTAGTCAAAATTTATCGTACCCAAAACTCAGAAATTGCGATGGATTCAGTGTTAGGGGTGCGGGCTTTTGACCTTAAACAAGCTCTAGAAATTGACCCGGACTTATTAGGAGAAGATGCTCATGAACATGATGAATCCGTTTTTTCCTTTGCGATTGTGGAACCAGGAGCAGTAGATTTGGAAAAATTAAACACATGGCTAACGGAATTATTACAGACCCAAGGGCAAAATATTTTCAGAATGAAAGGTATTCTGAATGTGATGGGAGAAGACAATCGATTTGTCTTCCAGGGAGTACATATGATTTTTGATGGTCGTCCCGACCGTGCTTGGAAACCAGAAGAAACCCGAAAAAATGAGTTAGTCTTTATTGGTCGCAATCTTGATGAAAACCAATTTCGTCAAGATTTCCAAGCTTGTCTTGTTTAGAGTTTATGTAAGAATTAAGCTATCAGCATTCAGCATTCAGCATTCAGCTATCAGCATTCAGCATTCAGCAATCAGCAATCAGCATTCAGCTATTAGCTATCAGCTATCAGCTATTAGCTATCAGCATTCAGCTATTAGCTATCAGCATTCAGCATTCAGCATTCAGCATTCAGCATTCAGCTATCAACTTATGGGCTACGGCTGTTCGCGTAGCGTGAGCTTTTAGCTCACGGCTGACGGCACCTCAAGTAGCGTGCGCGTAGCGCATAGGCTGATAGCTGACGGCTGACGGCTGACGGCTGACGGCTGAAGTATGATAACTGCTAGATTTGCTATCGATTTTTTTGGACTATTACTATCTATGGAAACTAAACCACCTCTACCTCCTTTTACGTTAGAAACTGCAACCGCTAAGGTGCAAGCTGCTGAAGATGCCTGGAATACCCGCAATCCCGAGAAAGTTGCTCTAGCTTATACCATTGATTCCGAATGGCGCAATCGTGCCGAATTTATTAGTGGTCGAGAGGAAATTATTGCGTTTCTGAAGCGGAAATGGGCAAAAGAATTAGATTATCGCCTGAGAAAACGACTTTGGAGTTTTATGGATAATCGCATTTCAGTTTGCTTTGAATATGAGTGGCATGATGATTCTGGGTTTTGGTATCGTGCTTATGGCAATGAAAACTGGGAATTTGCGGAAAATGGCTTAATGAAGAGACGGGAAGCTAGTATTAATGATGTACCGATTAAAGAGTCTGAAAGAAAATTTTTGTGGGAACGGTCTGTAATTTCGTGACAGCCGTAGGGCGCGTTAGGGACGGGCTCGCACTGATTTTCCGCCTGGTAGTGTTGGGACAGCCCGTCCCATACGCACCGCCAGTGTTGGGAATTTTATGATAATAATCAAAATATGGCCAAAGATATTTTCCACAATACAGTTAAAATAGCTCTACAAAAAGATGGTTGGCTGATTACTCACGATCCCTATCAACTGCGCTACGGCATGACTGATATCTATATCGATCTGGCTGCAGAAGAAGCGATCGCTGCTGAGAAAGAAGGTTGTAAAATAGCAGTGGAGGTTAAAAGCTTTGTCGGTGGCTCAACTATCTCTCAATTTCACACCGCTCTTGGTCAGTTTATTAACTATCGGATTGCCTTAGAAATATCTGATGAGCCAGAACGCATTTTGTATCTGGCGATTCCCAAAGATACCTACCAAATGTTCATCAGATTTGAACCTGCCAAAACTGTGATTGAACGATATCAAGTCCGGTTAATTGTTTACGATGCGAATCATGAGGTTATTGACCAATGGATAAATTAGATCAATATCGTCA
>NZ_JAAHIE010000317.1:0-8712 GCF_010671945.1 Moorena sp. SIO4E2 | reverse complement strand
TTCGCGTAGCGTGGCCCATTCGCGTAGCGTGGCCTTTTGGCCAAGGCCAAGGAGCATCGCACTAAAAAACTTAAAATCCACCACAGCCCCAAACATAGCTCCTGGCTCAATATCGCAGAAATCGAACTCTCGGCAATGACCAGGCAATGGCTTAATCCTAGAATTCGTGATCTCCATACCCTCAAATCTGAAATCGCTCCATAGAACCAACAGAAAAATACTCAAAACCTAAAAGGTTATTAACAGTTATACTGACCAAAATGCCAGAACTGAAGTTCCCCCATACAAACGTACTACCTGTCTCTCAAAGCTTTACTGCGCTTACATTTTGATAGTGTAGAACTAATGTACTACTGGGTACAAATCTCTCTAAGCCTTGTTTAGTGGGAGTTTCGGCTGGATTACCGGTTTTTAGTCTAAGCTCCCATTGTAGTGCATACCCTAACCAAAAACAAGTTTTTACATGGCGGAGGAGTTGCATTGAACTGTCGCAAGTTAAGCTAAAATAAATGGCAACAGTGTACACCCTTCATTGCACGAGTACGCTACAATTTATTCATAGCAATAGGTTCAGCCGTTTTCCCTCGTCAGTCTGTACCCAGTAATACTGTTGTTCTACAACCCTCAAAGCTAGGATTGGCAGTACTTTTGGACTTATTTAGTACATGTGTACGGGGGAACTTCAGCCAGAATTTAACTTAAATTCATGTATCCAAAAAATTGAAATTTTTAATAAATCTAACTTTTAGCAGATTAATTTATCTCAAACTTTGATTTCAATTTAATTGAATTGAGTAGATTTTTACAAGCATCACTGCGATAGTTTACAATAATGAGCCATCAGAACATTACCGGATTAGCTAAGCAAGGCAATCCAAAAGCGATCGCGGCATTAATCAACCATTCTCTCAAATCCAAAGGCATTAGAGCTAAAGTTAAACTCAGAGATGACTGCTTGTCTGTGTTGCTAGAGTCAACTCAAGTACCAAATCAAGAAGAATTAGTAGCTTTCCTTCGTAAAAAAATCATCGCTTTGGAAGTTGAATCGATTAGAACCGTCAAGGTTTATGGATGTCAGTTGGGTAAAAACTCCCCAGATTGGCGTGAAACAATCCAGTTAGTACTCCACCAAAAAAATTTTGATGACTCCAAAGTAGGAGAGCTATTGAGCAGAGGCACTCAAGAGCAGATCGAAACGAACGAAAGTGACGATCACAATCAAATTGTTGGAGTACCAGAGAGCCTTGCTGCTTTCAACCCGGTACCGATATCGTCGTCGGATAATACCACTTCAAATGATGTACCTATAGAAGACAGCATAGTTCAACAGCCCAAGAGTGCTGTCAATGCTAAAAGTTATAAGTATAATAATGCTAATAAAAGTCGAAAAAATCTGATTAATGACGAGTCATTATCTGGAAAAGAACCTTGGTTAGCTGTAATTTTATCAAAGTTTTTGCCTGGGCTTGGGCAGATATACTCCGGTGAAATTATTAGAGGATTGTGGATAATATCTATTATAAATGTACTGTTTTACTTGGGATTAATTCTAATCTTAACTCCTAAAGTTGAATTGGTAATCGGCTTCCTCTGCTGGTTAGCTATGATGCTGCTCTGGTTATGGAATCTCTTTGATGCTCATCAATGTGCCATAAAAGCGAATAGTGCAAGCTTTGAAGAATTGAGAAAAAGAGACAAAGACCCCTGGCTGGCTGTATTTTTATCAGGAGTAATACCTGGTTGGCCTGGTTTGGGGCATTTATACATTAAGAAATTTGGGCTGGGTATTTTATTCTTTATTATTGTTATAGTTTTAGGATTTTTTCCCTTAGCGCCACTGATTTTTTCCGGTTTTGTTGCTTATCATGCTTACTCGGCTTCACCAGTTCGTAGAGAAAGAACGAAAAATTTTATAGTAACCATTTCTTTACTCCTAATGATTTTTGGTATTTGTGAGTTTGGTTTGCAGTTTTGTTGGAAAGCATATGTTGCAGAAGCTCGCTACATACCTGCTGGTGGGATGTTACCTACGCTCCAAATTAATGACCGCCTGATTATTGAAAAGTTAAGTTATCGCTTCAAAGATCCAGAGAGAGGAGATATCATAGTATTTAACCCTACTGATACTCTCAAAAAGCAAAACTTAACGCAGGCATTTATTAAACGTGTAGTTGGTTTACCAGGTGACAAAGTAGAACTTAAAGATGGAAAGGTCTACATTAATAATCAACCATTAGCAGAAGACTATATTGCTGATGGTCAACCAACAGTGATGAATGCTTGTAAATCTGTACCGCAACCCTATTTGTGTAAACCGGTGACACTGCCACCTAACTCCTATCTGGTACTAGGTGATAACCGGGAAAACAGCTACGATAGCCGCCATTGGGGGGTTGTTCCCAGAGAGAACATTATTGGTAAAGCATTCATAATCTACTGGCCTCGCGATCGCAGCGGTATAACCTTGTGAAATTGATGTACATTGTCTGGTTCGAGTCTTGAACCATTTCCCGAATCATGACAGCAAAGTAAGCACTCCAAGCAGCATCAGCATGAATAGTCAACTCTAGTCCCAAACAAAGAAGTGTTTTGAGTGACATACTCCCGACGTTGCCCTAACGGGACAACGCGGGCTTCTTGCCAACACCACCCAACGGTATCGGCTAAAGTTTCAACAGTTCAGCTAACACCTGAACATAAGGTTCACTCAACATAGTAGTATGGTTTCCAGGAACAACATTAACCTCCACGGGTTGCCTAGAAAGCTGATTCCATCCCCAAGTTGGATCCGTGGGAACTTCACCAAGCATTCCCAATTTATCCTGATAAACTTCGCTGGTGCGGAACAGGGTAATCCGACCTTGATAACCTGCTTGTGGGAGATAACTCATAACAGCCAATTCATCAGCTTTAATCGTTTGAACAATCCCACGCACTCGTTCAATTCCTGAATTAGGTGGCAACAGATTGACGGTTTCCATCTGTTGTTTGAGATGGTTTAATTGGGCTAATGGAGTTAGAGGTTTGAGGGTTTCATAAGAAATCTCTAGATTTTTCCCAGATAACATTTCGAGGATATGGGCAATATTAGTCAACCATCGGGCATCATCCCAATCTAGCTGTTTTGGGGTGCTACCAGGAAGTGGGGCGGGAAGGTCAAATAGGGCGAGTAGGGCGACCGTTTCTCCCTTCTGTTGTAGCTGTTGTGCCATTTCAAAGGCAACCAGAACCCCAAAGGAATGACCACCGAGGAAGTACGGACCAGAGGGTTGAATGGTTTGGATAGCTTTCAGGTAATAGGCAGCTATTTGTTCAACACTACTAAAAGGTTCCGACACCCCATCCAAGGATGGAGGTTGCAAAGCGTAAAAAGGTTGGTCGTTTCCCAGATGACGGGCGAGTTGGTGGAAGTACACCACATTGCCACCGGAACCAGGCATACAGAAGAAAGGTAGTTGATTTCCTTGGGGTTGAATGGCAACTAAGGGAGACCAAGAGTGAGTATCAATGTTTTGGCCCAGTAGAATGGCTAATTGTTCTATCGTTGCTCCTTGGAAAAGGGCGGCTAAAGATAGATTTTTGCCAAATTGTTTCTCAATGTCAGCCATCAGACGCACTGCTAACAGAGAATGACCACCGAGGCTGACTGACGGACACTTTTTTTTGTACATTTAGCAGTACATTTAGGCGCAGGCATCAAATTCCTGAATCAGGCAGAAGGTAATCTTCTGATAATAGCGGTCACGAGCTTTTTGGGAAGGGAAACAAGGAGTAGAGTCAAGATAGACCAAGTGGTCAAGGCGTAAAAAGGAATAAGCTTTGTGAACAAAGGAATTAAGCCACCGGACACCGATTTTTAGATAGCTAAGTCCACGACGAAAATGGGCATCAACCTGACGACGTAAACCGTCTTTTTGGACAGCCATGCCAACTAAAGTTGCGAAAAGAACCGCAATAGCAATGACCAAATAGAGGCGTTCAAGTCGCTCAGCACAACGAACTCGAGACATTTCCCACTGAAAAACCCCAGACTTGCTATCTAAAAACAGATGTTCAATACGAAAACGCAAGCCATATTGCCAAAAGGTCTTCAAGGTGGGAGGTTCATCTGTGATAATTGCCCAATTATCCTTCGCGGCAGGTACTGCCGCCAGAGCGAGATGAGCCTTAAGTTGAGCATCTTCCCATAAACCAACATTTTTGTAGAAAACCGCTTCTCGTTTGGGGGGATATAACTCACGAATGCTATATCCAAAGCCTCGACGGTGGACACCGTGAATCAGAGTATCGGACGGTAGACGGATCGCCCAGTGCCAATGGGTTAATTGTAACCATTTCAATAAATCGTGATTGGCAAATCCCCTATCCGCCAACAACATCACGTCTGGGAAATTTGCCAGATATTGATACCCTTGTTCGAGTAAGGGGGCATATTTCTCCCAGGCGACACTGGCACTTTTGTGTTCTAACCCTAACCACAGGAGTGGTAATGCTCTCCCTCCCCCAATCACCGATAGGTAGACAAAGCAGTATTTATTCCACAATTGGGTACTATCCAAGGCTAAGTATAATCTTCCCTGCTTCCATTGTGATATTGCCTTGAGAACTAGCGGTACATAGATTTCTTTGATCTTGACCCGATCATTCCCTAAAAACCGACGCCATCGTTTTTGATTGCTGTCTTCTTGGATAGCTCGACTTTGGACATAGCTACCCCATTCCCCCTGATTCACCTTTTGGCTCCCTAGTAACGCCGCCACCATCCATGCCAACGTCACTATATGTCTGATATCAACAAATTTGCTACCTGCTCTTAGGTAGCTATACACTTGTGAGTAGATTTTTTTCTGGGTCATAATTGGGATTTTTCTTGACTACCCCATTTACCCAGATTTTTCTGTTTTGTCCAACCCCTTCCCTACTTACTTTTCAACCACTTGTGTCCGTCAGCAAGCCACCGAGGTCAAAGAAGTTGTCTCGGACTCCGATAGGAGAAACACCGAGAATCTCTGACCAAATTTGAGCTAGTCGTAATTCTAGGGAGTCGCGGGGGGCAACAAAACTGGTTTCACGAATTAAACTTGAAGCATCGGGAACAGGTAAACCACGACGGTTGACTTTGCCGTTAGGAGTCAGGGGCATTGCTTCGAGAAAGACAAAAGCAGCAGGAATCATGTAGTGGGGTAGCTTAGTTTTGAGGAAGGAACGCAAATCATTGATCGTAGTTTTTCCCTCATTGGTAATTAAATAGGCAACCAGGCGTTTGTCTCCTGGAATGTCCTCGCGGGCAATGACTACAGCTTCTCGCACCTTGGAATGTTGGGCAAGTACTGCTTCAATTTCTCCAAGTTCGATGCGGAAACCTCGAATTTTTACTTGATGATCAATACGTCCAATAAACTCTATATTTCCATCGGGTAAATAACGAGCTAAATCCCCAGTTTTGTAGAGGCGAGAACCGGGTTTATTGCTAAACGGGTTAGGGATAAACTTTTGCTCTGTTAATTCGGGACGGTTGAGATAGCCTCGGGCTAAACCCACGCCACCAATATGGAGTTCTCCGGGTACACCAATGGGTACGGGTTGGAGATGTTTGTCCAGGATATAGATAACGGTGTTGGCAATCGGACGACCGATCGGTGGTTTGTGATTGATGTTGGTACATTCGGCTACAGTTGCAAAAACAGTAGATTCTGTCGGTCCGTAGGCATTGAAAAAGCGCCGACCCACTGACCATTGCTCTACCAACTCTTTGGGACAAGCTTCTCCGGCCACAATAATATTCTCTAAGGTTGGCAGAGTTTGATTGCTCAAAGTTGCTAACGCTGATGGTGACAAAGTGACATGAGTAATGGCTTGCTTTTGTAATAACTCTATTAACTCTGCTCCGGGTCGCAATGATTCAGTCGTTCCCATAAATAGTCGCGCCCCAGAACAAATGCTCATCACAATTTCCCAGATTGAAACATCAAAACTAAAAGACGCAAACTGGAGAATGCGACTGTTTTGCTCGACATCAAAAAGTCTATTGTGAGCGAAAGCTAAATTGCACAATCCTTGATGAGCAACCATAACTCCTTTCGGTTTGCCCGTTGAACCCGATGTATACATCACATAAGCCAAGTTGTTAGATTTTGTTTGATGAACAGGGTTCTGTTGGGGTTTTGAGTTAATCCCATTCCAATCTGCATCCAACAATACCACCTGAGCCTGTGTTTCTGGAAGTCGATCACGCAACTTAGATTGTGTTAACAAAACTGGCACTGCAGAATCTTCCAGCATATAGGCAATACGTTCGGTAGGATAATTAGGATCTAATGGCACATAAGCTCCACCGGCTTTAAGAATGCCCAACAATCCGACCACCATCTCCAGAGAACGTTCGACACAGATGCCCACTAATACCTCTGGTCTTACCCCCAGAGTTTGCAAATAATGCGCCAGTTGATTGGCTTGACAATTTAACTCGTGATAAGTTAATTCTTGCTCTTCAAATACTACCGCCACTGCATCCGGTGTTCTTTCTACTTGTTCCTCAAACAACTGATGAATGCACTTATCCTGGGGATAGTAAACCTGGGTATCATTCCACTCCACTAACAGTTGATGACGCTCTTTTTCCGTTAACAGAGGTAATTCATAAATGCTTTGGTTGGGATTGATAACAATTCCCTCTAGCAAAGTATTTAAATGCCCGCTCATCCGCTTAATTGTAGTGGCATCAAACAAATCAGTGTTGTATTCAGTCAGAAGAATCATTCCCTCCGATTCTTCCTGTAAGAGATAGAAAGTGATGTCAAACTTAGAAATCTCAGGGTCTACCTCGAAGTAAAACGCCTTCCATCCTAACTTGTCTTCGGTTACTAGAGGTGGATCGATGGTGAAAGCCACCTGAAAGATGGGATTTTGGTTGACTTGGTAATCGGGATGAAGGGCTTCTACCACCTTCTGGAACGGCACATCTTGATGGGAGTAAGCTGATAAACAGACATTCCGGACTCGTTTTAACAGTTCGCAGAAACTAGGGTTGCCGCTGAGGTCACTACGCAAGACTAAAGCATTGAGAAAGTTTCCAACGATTCCTTCTAACTCCGGTCGATCCCGTTGGGAAATAACAGTACCCAGAACAATATCTTCCTGGGTCGAATAGCGATAAAGTAAAACTTTGATTGCTGTGGCGAAGGTCACAAATAAGGTAACACTTTCTTGACGGCTAAGAGAAATGAGCTTTTCGATTAAGTCAAAGGGCAGTCGGTGACGAAGAAATGAACCGGTAAAAGTGGTTTGGGGAGTGCGAGGACGGTCAGTGGGAAGTTGTAACTGGGGTAAATTTTCTAGTTTTTTCTCCCAGTAGGCAAGCTGATGGGACAGAACTTTTCCCTGTAACCGCTGGCGTTGCCAAACCGCAAAATCGGCATATTGTATGGGTAATGCTGGCAGAGGTGACGGTAAACCTTGAGAAAATGCCGTATAAATAATTTCTAATTCCTGGATAATATGCACAAATGATTCGGCATCTATAACACTGTGATGAATAGCGGAGTAGAGCCGATAGTTGTCTGAAGCAAGCTGAATCAGAGTAGCTCGCAGCAAGGGGCCTCGGGTGAGGTCAAATTCTTGGCGAAGCTGTTCGGTGGCAATACGCACCGCTTCTGTTTCTCGTTTTGTTTCTGACCATTCTCGCAAATCGACAATCGGTAAAGCAAATGCAGATGGTGGCTGAATTTCCTGGCAAGGTTGACCGTTAACAACTGAATAGGTCGTCCGCAGAATTTCGTGACGGCGGATGAGTTCCGTCAAACTTTCTTCCAATGCAGGAATATTGATATCTCCACCTAGATGAATGCTCAAGGTTTCGTTGTAGACTGGTTTTTCTGGCGTTAACTGGTTGAGAAACCACAGTTGTTCTTGCCCAAAAGATAAAGGAATGGTTTGCTCTCGTGAAATGGGTTGTAGGGGTGGTCCAATAGTTAATCCCTCTTGCTGAAGAACCTCCTTGGCTAACTCAGCAACTGTGGGAAACTCAAATAAGCAATTCAGGGGTAATTCTACCTGGAAGCGATCGCGCACTAGCCCGATAATTTTGGTGGCTAACAAGGAATCTCCGCCTAATTCAATAAAGTTGTCGTGAACTCCGATGGGAGAAACACCCAGAATCTCTGACCAAATTTGAGCTAGTTGCAGTTCTACCGAATCCCGGGGGGCAACAAAACTGGTTTCACGAATCAAACTTGAAGCATCGGGAATTGGTAGAGCCTTGCGATCGACTTTGCCACTGGGTGTTAAGGGTAAAGCTTCTAAGGTCACAAAAGTCCCAGGCACCATGTAGTCTGGTAACTTTTCGGAAAGAAAGCGGCGCAGTTGACCGGAAGTCGGGATTTGCCCCTCATGTGGACAAACATAGGCGACTAAGCGCTTATCCCCTGGTTGGTCTTCTCGGACAATCACCGCAGTCTGCCGCAGGTCGGGGTGTTGGGCAAATATTGCTTCAATTTCCCCAACTTCGATCCGGAAACCCCGCACCTTGACCTGATTATCGATGCGACCGAGATATTCGATATTGCCATCGGGTAAATAACGGGCTAAGTCTCCAGTTTTGTAAAGGCCCGACCCCTGTTCTTGACTAAAGGGATTGGCAATAAATCGTTCTGCGGTCAAGTCAGGACGGTTGAGATAGCCTCGGGCTAGGCAAACTCCCCCGATGTACAACTC
>NZ_JAAHIE010000316.1:0-8715 GCF_010671945.1 Moorena sp. SIO4E2 | reverse complement strand
ACTTGACCCACCATCCGACCAATCAAAGCATTCACTAGAGAGGTTTTGCCCGCTGAACCAGTACCAAACACTACCACTAACAGTTCCCCACGGGAGAGGATAGCTTCAATTTCTTCAGAGCGGCGCAGCATCGCTTGCCGTGACACTTCATCCTGAATCTGTTTGACCTGTTGCCTTACTGCTTTAAGGGTTTCTTCTGCTGCTTCGGTTTTCACCTCGGGGGCTTTAGGTTCCAGACGACCCTTACCTGGCCGTTTCCGGGATTTACCAAATAACCCCATGGTGTAGATTAAGGCCCATATTAGTAGCCCTAGCAAGGTAATCACCAACAGGAGCAGTAAATTAGCCAGTAGGGGAGCAGTAAAGGAAATTTGGATATACAGTTGGTACAGACCATTAATCAACCAAAGCATTAGCCCCAGAATAATAATGAGACCAATAATTAGGGTTAGTAAGCGTGGCAGGGGCATGGAAGATACGAGAGGTTTTAATTATTAATGTTAGAATATCCGACAAGAATTCCCCGATCTCCATCAGCCCGATCCGCTGTCTAATCACCTCTGTGTATAAGACCTGTAATAAGTGTGGATTGAGGCAACAGTGCAGGAGACAGAAAGCCCTAGCTAACTCGAAGGGTGTAGTGGAGGAGACTTCACATTAAGTAGTCAGCTATCAGCTATAGTGGGAAACTAAATCAGTAATTTATAATTGATTTTGGAAATAACTGTTTAAATCTGAATAAATCTGACTGTTTAAATCTGTAAAAAAAACAATGAGCTTATTCAATACTATTCTCAGTGCCATTAATAGTCCTACACAACAAGCTAGTTCTAGTCAGCTAGGGGATATTCTGGACACGGTACAGCAGTTGAGTGGTAACCATCACACCAATCCCTCAGCCGTGCAATCTGCTACCTCAATTGTAGGTAAGTATGTGCGTTCAGCGCTCCAACAAAAGCGCAGAAATGAAGGAGATGAGCAGGTACAAGCACTAGTTAATCAATTTGGTGGCATTGGTGCTAGTTCTCAAGTGGTCAATATGCTCTTTAGTGCGCCTCAGATCCAGGAGCTTGTTGGAGAAATTACTAGCAAGACAGGCATTAATGCTGGTATCATCCAAGCTATGCTACCCACCCTAGTCCCCGTGGTATTGAATTTCCTCAAGACTGGCACCAATATTGAGAATCCCCTTGGTTCTAATTCTGTACTCAGTGGCTTTCTAGATGCTGATGGGGATGGGGATGTGGATATTTATGATGCCATGCAGCTGGCATCACGGCACTTAGGAAGATAACCAAAAAACCCAGCTTGTTGGCTCTAGGAAGAAGCACGAGTTGCTGGAATCAGTAACTTAACCAGTTTTGACAGCTGGGGTTTATCAAAGGCTTGGATGAGTACCTTGGCAGCGGCTTTTGGTTCTAGCACAATCGTAATTTCCTTACCCTTAGTGGTTCGGCTTCGCCCAGTAGCTCCTACAGCTGCTAGTTTTTGGAGTCCTGAACTTGGAGCGATCGCAGCCGCTGCCTTTCGTAACTCCTCTAGATTACCCTGTGCTGCTTGCAACTGGTCACTAGCTTCCTTGAGTTCTTTGATTACTAATGGTGCTAACTGGATATAGGAGTTTTTAGGATTTGCGATCGCTTTATGGCAAACTCCCACTAATTTATGCCAACTACCAATCCCAGCCCCCAGTTTAGCCAGACGCTTACAAAGCTTTTGAAGTTGTTGGCGATTGGTTGGTGTGGAAGATTGTTTAAACAGCTCTAGCATATCTTTAAGCAGGCTAATCACCTTCGGCCCAAAGTCTGGGGGAAATTTTCCTTTTGCTGAAGAAGAAGCTTTGCTAGTCGAAACTTGATCAGAACGAATTGCTTTTTCAGCAGCAGAGCTAGAAGCCATTGCCGCTGGTAATTGACTCTCACCACTGACCAAAGTTTTGAGATAATTCTGTAATTGTTCAAAGCCTGGCTGAGCTGCTTTTAGAGTTTTTTCTGCTTCACTTTGCTCAAACCCAAACGGTCCTTCCAACAGATCAATCAAAGCTTTGAGGGTATCATAACTCTTTAAAAACAGAGTCTCCAGCTGTTGATCAACCTGAATCTTATTCTCTTGAAGTACTTTGAAAGAATCTTCTAAACGATGGGCAGTCTTTTGAATACTTGTAAACCCCAACATGGCCGCCCCGCCTTTAACAGAATGAGCAGCGCGAAACAATTCATTAACCGTCTCTGGTTCATTGACCACTGAGCCCAGATTTAACAGTCCCTGTTCAATGGTTTCCAGGTGTTCTTTCGCTTCTTCAATGAAATAGCCTAAAATCCTTTGCTGATTCCCAGCTTCCACGGCAATTTTTCCTTATCAGAACGGCTAATCACAACAGATTGATGATAATCATCAGAGCAACATTCGATCTGGTCAACGCAGTTTTAAAATTAGTAGACCATAGCGTTGGTTACAGCAACAGCTTATTCTGAGCTTACCCCAAATCAGCTATTGGGCTATCAATGGTGAAAACTGCTCTTAGATCTTCAGTTGGATCTCTATTGTGGCATCCCACACCAAGTCAGCAAAGACTTTACGCGAGCGTGAACTACCCCAACCTACTACGTAGAGGTTGGGGCTTCCAGTTTCACGGAAGAACGCCTTAGCTTAGACGGACGCCCTCGCTTTGGTCTTACTTCTTCTCCACTGGCGTTGACCTCCCCCGTCCCAGAGGAGGATAGCATTCTGATACCTTCTGCTCTAATATTCTTGGCCGCATTACGGTCTCTATCGTGATGAGTGCCACAACTTGGACAAATCCAAGATCTTACATCTAGCGGCAACTCTTTGATTCGGTAATGACAATTAGAGCAGGTTTTAGAGCTGGGAAACCACCGATCTATCTCGACCAGTACTTTTCCTTCTTTTTCGCATTTATAAGAGAGGAAATTTACAAAAGTTCCCCAACTCAGATCAGATATTGCTTTAGCTAATTTATGGTTACGAACCATGCCCTTGACATTTAGGTTTTCAACTACCACTACCTGGTTCTGGTCTACGATTTTCCTAGATAGTTTATGAAGGTAGTCTTGGCGGACATTTCCAATACGTTCATATACCTTAGCTACAATCTTTCTAGCTTTCCTTCGCCCGCTACTTCCTTTTTTTTTGCGGGCAGCAATACGTTGTTTCCTAGTTAGCTTCTTTTCGTATTTAGCTAAATGTTTAGGATTTCCAAATTTAGAAGTCTTTTCGCCATCGTAGGTGATCGCAAAATCCTTGATACCCAAATCAATACCAATTACTTTCCCTTCCTTAAATAGTTTCACATCTGTTAATTCGTATTCTATCAAAACAGAAGCGTAATACTTACCAGAAGGGTCTCTGCTGACTGTTACAGTTTTGATATCCCCGTCTAGTGGCCGATGAATTCTTGCCTTGACAGTTCCTAGCTTTCCAGGGAACTTAAGGCAGTTACCCACTTGTTTGACATTTTGAGGGTACTGAATTGATTGGCGATGATGATATGACTTGAATCTAGGATATTTTGCTCTGCCTTCAAAAAAATTCTGATATGCACGACTAAGGTTGAGACTTACAGATTGTAATACCTGGGAGTAACAGTCCTTTAGCCATTCAGTCTCTTTTTGTTTTTTGAGTTTTGGCAGCATGGAATTGAGCGCAGATTGTTTTAGTCCTTTTCCAGTTGCCTTGTAAGTTTCTATGCACTGATTTAGTCCATAGTTCCACCACCAGCGAGCGCATCCAAAATGCTGAGCTAATATTTGAACTTGCTCTTGTGTGGGATAAATTCTTACTTTGATGGCTTTATGTCTCACTGCACTCAACCTTATTATCGACCTCTATTACTATTATAGAGATTTCGCAGTAAGGCGTCAACCTTTGCAGTAAAATTCCTGAGTCGCTATCCATCCTAGAGACGCGCGCCTTAGTAGAGTGGAGCCTTAATCAAACAGTTTTAACCCTTTTTACCATAGCCGACCAACCATAAAGGCTCCACTCTACTTACGGTAACTTCAACACCCTGTAAGAGGGTGGGGAATTCCGCTATTTTTATTAAAAGCACAAGGAATAGCTAGGGTTAGCTTGAAGCCGACACTTACCTGTTCGGATAAGCTTCATATTGTATCACCAATCGATTGCAGGCACCGATAAGAATAGCTTATCTCTAGATAAAACTTCCAAATATAACATAATCCTTTACATACAAAAAGTATTCTTAACATTATGTTACATTAAAAGTAACACTATGTCATGTTGGCGCGGCTGCCAGCTATGGATACCCCAATGGATACTAATGAGCTTCTAGAGCGTTATTCAGCAGGTGAGAGGGATTTCCGTGGAGTAGATCTCCAGCAAATCAACCTCAGTGAAGTCAATCTTACTGGAGTAATTTTCAGACGAGTCAACCTAGCTGATGCCAACCTGAGTCTCGCGGTTTTACAGGAAGTCAACCTGAATCAGGCAAATCTGACTGGAGCGAAACTGTGGCGAACTAATTTGAAAAAAACCTCTCTGGTGGAGGCTAACTTGAGTCAGGCATTTATGATTCGGGCGAATCTCACTAGAGTAAACCTGCGCCAAGCCATTCTAACCCGAGCCGATTTAAGATTAACCATTCTTCAGGATACCGATTTGCGAGGAGCCAATTTAACCAGGGCAGACCTGCGCTACGCTGACTTAAGAGGGGCTAACTTGACTGGTGCTTGTCTGCACCAGGCAGACTTGACTAGGGCAAATCTGTGTGATGCTGACCTTTCTCAAGCAAACTTGAGTGGAGCAATTTTGAGTCAGGTAGATTTGAGACGGGTTACTCTCTCAAATGTAGATTTGGGTCAAGCTGAGCTTTCTGGGGCAACGGTACCAGATCAACTGACTAGTGAATATTCAAAATTCCAAAAGCTAACAGCTAACAACTAATAAATAATCCCTTGATCAAAAGGGTTGGTTTGATCACAAGGGTTGGTTTGATCACAAAGGTTTGTTGAGGTAAAACTATCCCCCTCATGAGTGGAGTGGGACTAATTAGGGAGGGATTTCTAGGTGAACAATCCGAATTCGTTACTGGGAGATTTACGGCAAGAGTTACCACATCTGCGCTGCCAAATGTACTTCAAATCTTCCTTGACAGCTCTTTCTCATGCCATGGAAGACCTCGTGCTAGCAGTGGATGACTCTCCCTTGGTGATTGCCAATTTCCAGCATGAGAAGTTTTATCGTCAGGAAGTCCACCGCTATCAGCGAATTGCCCAACGTACAAACCAAGTTTATGTGTTGGCGGCACCAGAATCCGAGTCTGGCTTTGCTGTGGTTGAAGAATCCTTAGAAACTATCCCCTTAGGCCCAAATGATGGTCTTGCCCAAGAGTGGCACCTGGTGATTTTGGCGCAGAAGTATACAGCTTGCCTAATTTGTCGAGAACAACTGACACCAGCAATTTCCATGGATCAGGCGCGCAGGTTTGAGGGATTTTGGTCCTTTGACCCCCGAGTTACCATTCATGCTGCTCGATTGTTACTCGGACGGATTGCTAGTTATCGACCAGAACTAGCCCCAAAAGTGGAGCAGGTATGGCAGCACTATGGTTTGACTACAGAAGTCCCAGAGCAAACATTGTTGCTGACCAGTGCAGGGATTGATATTAGTATTTTTGCCCAGCGGCTAGTAACTTATCTGCAAGCGAGTCAATATAAGCTCCTGAAAGCTTATCGAGTCCTGACCACCAAAGAAAGCAAGGAGCGTCTGATTAATACTATCACCGCCACCATCCGTCGCTCCCTCAATCCCCAAGATGTTCTAGCAGCGACAGTAAAGGAGTTAGGAAACACCTTTAATTCTTGCCGTTGCCTGCTTTATCGCTGTAGTCCTAGTGACCAGCAAGCAAAAATTGAGTATGAATCGGTTGCTACTGGTTTACCGTCCCTAACCGGACAAATGTGGTCGTTAGCAGATAATCCTCTGATTCAAGTCGCTCTAGCTCAGGAACGAGCCATTGCCATTGCTGATGTCACTAAGGCCCCCAATTTACACAATAATCTAGCTCTCAGGACAACTATTCAAGGTTGGCAGATTCGATCTTGGTTACTGGTACCAATACACTATCAAGGAACACTGCTGGGGATGCTGGAACTTCACCATGGCGGTTCGGAACCCTATAGATGGCTCGAAGACGATATTGATTTAGTAGAAGCGATCGCAACTCAAGCTGGGGTAGCCTTGAATCAAGCCCAAGCTTATACTGACTTAACTGAACTCCATAACCAACTAGAAGCCCTAGAACGAACCCGCAATAATCTGATTGCTATCGTTGGTCATGAATTACGAACTCCCTTATCAACTATCCGAGTTTGCCTAGAAAGTTTAGAGAGTGAACCAGAAATGCCAACGGAGTTTCGGGAAACTATGCTTGATACGGCGTTAACCGATGCCGAGCGCATGCGTAAACTGATTCAAGATTTTCTCACTCTCTCTAAGTTAGAAAGTGGTCAGACCTGTCGTTACCCGGAATCAATCCAGATTATCGAAGTCTTAGACTTGGCTCTTTCTGCTCTGAGATCGATTTGGTCACCAGAGACTCTACCAGAAATCAACGTTAAACTACCCTCTGTCTTACCTACAGTCTTAGCAGATGGTGAAGGGTTGGTAGAAGTCTTAACCAAACTCCTAGATAATGCCTGTAAGTTTACTGAGCCAGGAGGTAAAATCACTATCCAAGCCCAAATCAATGAAACTCAATCTGAGTCGATGGGATTTGTAACAAAGAATGGCCGCCGTAATCCCATGCTAGAAGTAATTGTAGCGGATACTGGTAGGGGTATTGAACCGAGTCAGCTAGACGCAATATTTGAAAGTTTTTATCAAGAGGAAGATTCACTCCGACGCACTGTTGGTGGCACAGGTCTTGGTCTAGCTATTTGTCGCCAGATTATTAAAGGTATGGGTGGAAAAATTTGGGCTAAGTCTGAGGGAAAAAATCAAGGTAGTCAATTCCACTTTACCATTCCATTGGAATTATCTCAAACCTTGTTGACTGTTGACTGTTGACTGTTGATCTTCAACCGCCTAACTTTCAATTTTTTAGAATTTAGAATTTAGAATTTAGAATTTAGAATTTAGAATTCACCATTCTGCCTTCTGCCTTCTGCCTTCACCATTCACCATTCTGCCTTCTGCCTTTACCATTCACCCTTCTGACAGACAACCTTCAACCGTTCAACCTTCAACCTTCAACTCTTGATCCTAATTTCTCCAATAACCGAGCAACCTTTTTTAAATCTTTATCACCTGGTCTTCGCTCTACACCACTGGATAGATCAATTCCACTGGGTTGCACCAAAGTGAGGGCATCTAAGACATTATCCGGTGTCAAGCCACCAGCTAGTAACCAAGGGATACTGGGACGAAATTCTTGTAGCCTTTGCCAGTCTAAGGTTTTACCAGTCCCCCCCAACATTTTTCGATGGTAAGCATCTAGTAATAGTGTATCTACACAACTTAAATAACTATGTGCTTGATTTAAACATTCTGAAGTTCTTATCCTTAACGCTTTAATAATTTCAATCTCTGGTAAAGCTTGGCGCAGCTTTTTGCAAAATTCTGGGGATTCATTACTATGCAGCTGAACGGCATTTATCCCTGACTCATCCACAATTTGACTGATTTCTTCCGTAGAGGTATTAGCAAACACACCAATGCGGTCAACTGATACGGACAAGTGGTTGACCACCCCTCGAATTTGCTGTGGTGTAACGTAACGAGGAGAGCCTGGTACACAAATAAACCCTAACGCTGTTGCTCCCAATTTTGCGATCGCATCTGCTTGTTCTGGTTTCGTAATGCCACAAATTTTTACACGCATTGTTACTTGTTACTTGTCCCTTGTTACTCGTTAATTTTAATTTTCCCTATTCCCTCCATATTTCCCGCTCAAAGCGCAGCATTTCCAGAGAGCAATCTCCATAAAGTGCTTCAATATGCTCCCAACAGCAGTCAATGGCAAAATCATTTAAATCTGCTGGCTCCACCCCATACATATCCTGAAATACCTCAGGTTCCACCCGACAGAAACGAGGTCGATGGGGATAAATACGACATTCACGGGTGGTGTGGTCGAAATTTATACACCATCCCCCCTCACCTACCATACTTAAATATAGCGCTAGCTCTTCTGGGAGAAGATATTCCTCTAATCCTGGACGCTCAGCTGGGTCAAGATGACAGCAAGCGCCACATTGCTTTACACAACTCCAAGTTGCCATAACTTTGAAAAAAGAGCTAAAAGCTTAAACTATATCTAGCTTAGCGAGTTTTCACCCGTGATAGGTGTGGTCAGGCTTGCCGTTGAGTTTTGTATATTTTTGTAAACTTACTTAAAAAAAGCAGATCATTACCCAGTAATATCTAAGGGATGGATTGTGATTAGTCACCATCGCCTTTGTTGGGTCAATTCTGGAGAACACATGTATTTAGCTTTTTTAGATTTTATAGGTAACATCGATTGGGTATTAATTGCTCAATTGACTATGCTGGCAGCTGTTGTGATTGCTGGTCCAGTGGTCATTTTCGCCCTATATGCTCTTAGAGGGGACCTTTAATCTAGGGTTGAAGGTGAGGCGGTTGTTCGCCCTTGGCGTTCGGTGTAGGGTAGGTGATGCAGTTGAAGGTTAGCCCGTTGAAGGTTGAAGGTTCGGCGTTGCTTAATAATGGAATGAT
>NZ_JAAHIE010000315.1:0-8736 GCF_010671945.1 Moorena sp. SIO4E2 | reverse complement strand
AGTTTGAGTTTGGTATAGGGAATTAAACACTCCTTGAAGACTCATTAGTTGCTCGAAGTTACCCTGCTCAATAATTTGCCCGTTTTCCATCACAACAATTTGATCTGCCTTGCGTATAGTGGAGAAACGATGAGCAATCATTAGTACTGTTTTACCCTTCATTAAATTGTTTAGACTCTCCACAACTGAAGCTTCAGTCTCCGCATCCATGGCAGAGGTAGGTTCATCTAAAATCAAAATCGGTGAATTCCGTAAAACTGCTCTGGCAATGGTAAGTCTTTGTTTTTGACCTTCAGATAGATTGAAACCCTGTTCCTCAACTTTTGTTTCATATTGATTAGGTAACTTGGTAATGAAATCATGGAGATGTGCCACTTTTGCAGCACGAATAATTTCGTTTAAAGTGGCTTGAGGGCGACCATAGGCAATATTTTCCCGGATTGTTAGGGGAAAGACTAAAGGGGGCTGTAGCACCATGGAAATTTGGTGACGCAGAGATTTCAGTTGATATTCTCGAATATCGACTCCGTCAATGGTTACTTGACCAATTTGTGGGTCATAAAAGCGAGGTAAAAGACTAACTAAGGTCGATTTTCCTGCTCCAGTAGAACCCACAATAGCTACTTTTTCCCCTGGCTGAATCTTGAGATTAATATCCCTTAATACTGGTTGGTCGCATAAGTAATGAAAAGAAACTCCACAAAAGGCTATTTCTACTCTGGTATCACTGGGAGCAAAAACTTGCGTTCCATCTTGCAAATCGTTTTCCACCTTCAGCAATTCAAATGCTCTCGCAACCCCAACCCTAGACCCTTGAATAGTTCCCCAACTCTCGTTCACTTGATGGAGGGAGATCAAGAGGAATGCTAGGTAGGAAAAAAAAACGACCAGCTCACCTACGCTCAGAAGACCAGACAGAACATGCCTAGCTCCAACCCAGATGATTAAACTAGCCCATAAGCCAAGCACAGCAGTGCTAACACCACCATAAAAGGATTGAAACAGGTATAAGTTGAAATTAGCACTCAAGCTTCCTTGATTAGCAGATGCAAACCTCTGATACTCTTGCTCTTCCTGAGTAAATGCTTGAATAACATGCATATTAGACATGGCACTCTGAATTAGAGCATACACCTTACTGGCTTGATATCGAGAGTAACCAGCAGCAGAACTAATCCATTTATTGATAGGAACCAAACAAATTAATAAAACTGGTCCTACACTGAGTACGATCAAGCTTAGATGAGCATCTAAATGAAATAATACCATAAACATACTCACTACCAGTATTAGTGCTGATAGCATGGGTAAAAAGCCATTAATAATCAGACTTTGAATCTCATCAGCATCAGTAGTCACTCGGTAGAGTAGATCCCCTTTTGATAAACGACCATGAAAGCTAAGAGAAAGCTTTTGCAGGTGATGGTAGAGTTCTTCACGCAAAACTTTAACCATTTCCTTGCCCACATACAGCGTGGTGTATTTGTTAAGAAAAGTCAGAATTGCAGAAGACAGATAAATCAAAAAAAGCGTTAAGCAGAAAATCAATAGGAGATTGGGTTGGGAAATTCCAGCCATTACTTTGAACGACAGGGGTTTCTCATTGATTACATTATCGATAATAAACTTGAATGGCCATGGTTTTAATAATTGAAGTCCGCCAATCAAAAATATCTGTACTACAGCACATAGTAAGTACCAACGATATGACCAAAGGTACAATAAAATCCTTTTTTTAGATGTCTGCATATTCTTACTAAGTTCATGCCCGTAACCTGAATTCAGTATCTAAAGATCCAGGGCAAACGCATCTAAATTATAGAAGCCTTACTCAAAAGAGATTTCAAAATTAATAAGCCTAAATACTGATCGTATAAACTGATCGTATAAATCTCATATCCAGTAGGCATTTCAAAATAAGATGCGTTTACCCTGTCTAAAGATATAATGCATTACTTAACAATCTCCTTTACTGCCTGATGATAATAAGCCATAGCAGCAGCACAGTAACGGAAGATTTGCACGACTAACAACCCAGTTAAAAACCCAAAAATAAAAGTTATAGACCAAACTTGGTCAAGGGCTGCTAAAGCAGACAGAGTAGCAAAAAAGAGTGTAAGCAACGACGGTAAAAGAAAAAACCTCGGCCAAGCACGAAACCTTACCAGTTGGGTACCAGACCCGTGATCTTCAATCGCCATGAGAATCAGCACAGAACCCCAAATCCCCCGTCGTACTTCCAAATCCCAACAATCATAATCTCCGCCTCGTTGGACAAACAAATGTTTGTTTTGTAGAGCCTTTTCCAGTTCTAGCAACCTCTTTTCAGGCTCCTGCCATAACTCACTCCAAATGGTAATACTTTGGGGTACAGGCAATCTCAGTTTAAACTGGCTACGCCGTCGCCACGGAGTCAAACCATTATTGATGCGACCATAGAGACGGGCTAGAGGCTGAAGCAGGTGAAGGAAAGCAGTTAAACTGTGCAACTTAAGCCTTTTGCCCCAAGTTTTCGGTGGGTCAGTAAAAGAAGCCTGGAATCCACTCAAAATTGCCTGAATGATTGGCAAAACAATACTCAGGATCAGAGGGACAATAGAGATTAACAACGGCTGCCAAAGTGCCCCCAGAGCTGAAATTCCCAAGAGTAGGAGAATCACTAAGTACCATTCCGGCATCAGGGATAGCATCACCAGCATATTGGGGGGACATTGATGGAGTGATTGAAAAGGAGCACTGCCCCAAACTCCTTGGTAAACTCGCCAACGCTTCAATTGCAGTGTTTTAGGTATGCCCAATCCATAAACCCTTCCTTGCCAATCTAAATGACCAATTTGGTTATACTTCTCAGGCCATTTTTGCTCTAGTAGGGCTTCGGCTTTACCATAACCTACCTGTTGCTTCCAGTAGGCAGAGATGGAGTTACGACGATAGTGCCAAACTAAGGCAGCAGGACTATAACCTAGCTTCCTACCACATTGCTGTAGTTGCCAACATACATCCACATCATCACCAGCAGTTCTAAAGCGCGGATCAAATCCACCAATGGCTTCAAGACAATCCCGACGAAATGCCATGTTACAGCCAGCAATGTGTTCTGCTTCGAGATCGGAAATCAGTACAGGCATGGGATTGCCAGGGGCATGAGCGACACAAGCAGCAATACTACCATCTCCTGCTGGAGCTAAGTTGGGGCCTCCTATACCGACATAGTCTGTGGTGATCAAGTTATAGGCCAAATATTGCAACCACTGGGCATCGGGATAAGCATCATCGTCAAGGTAAGCCACTATTTCACCAGTGGCTGCTTGCCAACCTGTATTTCTGGCATTGCTTAAGCCTCGATTTTCTGTGGTAATGAGTTTGACATTGTATTCTTTGGCAATTTCGAATGTGCTATCTGTGGAGCCATCATTGACTACAATTACCTCAAAGTCAGGATATTCCAAGGACTGTAATGCCTCTAAGGTATCACGTATCGTACTCGCCCCGTTGTAAGTGCAAATTACCACTGAAATACGAGGATAATTGAAATTGGAGCCAAAGGGAACTTGATGAAAAGCTTGACTGACACGCTCTAAAGCTGGCTTAGGTTCCCTTCCTTTAGTAGTAATACCGAATTCCCAATCATCGACTTCTGCACCACCTCTGTACCATTCATCAGTCCAAGCAAAAACGAAGCAACCGACACAGCCAGCAGCAAAAGCGGTGCGAATTTGCCAATCTAGTACCTGGGCTTGTTCCTGTTCCCCATTGCGTAGAGCATCTAACCCGACTTCACTCATCAGCAAAGGCCGGTCTCCGGCAATGTTTTGTAGTCGAGCTAGGTAGGCTTGAAAACAGTTCTGGGACTCCAGGTAAACATTAAAGCAAACTAGATCTAAAAAAGGAAGTTGGAGATATTCCGTGGTTGGATAGTTAACGTAGGTAACTATCCCTTCAGGATCTTCTGCTTTCACAGCCCTGTAAAGTCGTTCTAAGTATTTTTCGACTCGGCGACGACCTAGCCAGCGCACTAAGGGCGCAGGAATTTCATTCCCCAATGCATAACAAAGTATAGCAGGGTGTCCTGCACAGACTCGCACCTGGTCACGAATGATTGCCTCTATGTCTGGAGCCTTTTTTTTGTCAATTAAATAGCCCACATACTGTTCCGCTGATAAACCGACCATGACTTTCAGACCGTGCTGGTTGGCAATATCGAGGAGCTGACAGGGTGGCATCGTATGGGGAATACGAACCGTATTGATTCCATTAGCCTTCATTAAGGCAAAGTCACGGTCAATGGTTGTGAGGTTGTGATACTCCTTACCGTTCTGATCTGGTTTAAATGCTCCATAGGTCACTCCACGGATATAAAATTTATCCTGGTCAACAAAGATAAATTTTCCTTGGACTTTCGGCCGAGTGTTGGTGACACAGGCCGTGTTTTCGCTGACAATCACTTACTTTTATCGGTTATGTTTTTTTTACCTCAAAAATACTACTATCATATTTAGCCGGTTCATCGGTAACTTCCCAATAACCAACCGCTGTAGGGTGTAAGCATTCAGCCGTCAGCATTCAGCCGTCAGCCGTCAGTCGTCAGCTTATTTTATTCAAAAGCTGTTCTCGTAGCGTTGGCATAGGGCATAAGCACCTCAAGTAGGGTGGCACAGGCTTCTAGGGTGGCACAGGCTTCTAGGGTGGCACAGGCTTCTAGGGTGGCACAGGCTTCTAGGGTGGCACAGGCTTCTAGGGTGGGACGCATCGCATAAGCTGATAGCTGATAGCTGATAGCTGATAGCTGAATGCTGAATGCTGAATGCTTACTGTAGGGTCAAAGATATGGGTATTGAGGTGGCTCCGTTGTCAAGAGTGCATAAATCTGGTTTAATAAAGGGTGTTGCTGAATTGGGCGTTGCTCAATTGAAGCATGAACTAACATTGTCTGGTTTTGGAAAATCCCCCGTTAGTCCCCATTTGTAAAAAAGCGAAGCATCCGCTAATTCTCCCCAGTATTGGGGGGTTAGGGGGGCGGGGGACTTGGAAAATTTTGTTACCCCCCCGGTGCGCTTGACCTAGGCGAATTAAATTCGCCACGGGTCGCACCGCAAAATTGGGGGGCTAGGAGTCCGGAATCATACCCATAATCAGCAAAGCCCGCAATCTAGTCACCAAAGCCATCCAGGCTAATCCCTTTCACAAGATGCATGATCCAATTCAGCAGATAACATCTCAATTAGTCGATGAATTGCGAGATCAACAACACGTAGATCTCATTGCTGATTTTGCCGAAAAACTCCCTGCCCAGGTGACTACTAAGATACTGGGTTTACCAGACGAGGACTATTATCTGTTACAGGGTTGGTCAAAGCATTTATTCCATATCTTTAATCCCTTAGCATCTCTCAAAACTTGTGAACGACTTGAGGCATATGTCCAGCAATCGACCGAATATTTGTCAACAATTATTGCTCAACGACGTAAGACACCTCAATCCGACTTAATTAGTGCTTTAGTTACAGTCGAAGAAGGAGGAGAGCCACTCAGTGAACAAGAGATATTATCAACTTGTTTGATGCTAATAACTGCTGGGGTTATGACTACAGCAGCTATCATTGGTAACGGAATACTAGCACTACTAAATCATCCTGCTCAACTGAAATTGCTGAGGGAGCAACCGGAACTTTTGCCTACAGCAACCGAAGAAATTATGCGCTATGATAGTCCTACTCAGATAATCGCTCGCACACCAATAGAAACACTAGAAGTTGGCGGGCAAACCATCCACCCTGGTGAAGATGTAATCATCTGCTTAGGAGCTGCTAATCGAGATCCAGCCGAATTTACTAGTCCAAATCAACTTGATTTAAGACGTAAGGATAACCCACACCTTGCCTTTGCTACTGGTAGTCATTTTTGCTTGGGAGCAGCATTAGCGCGAGTAGAGGTTCCCATAGCCATTAATACTATCGTGCAGCAACTACCCAATCTAGAGTTGACAATTGATGAGCCAGGATATCAAGAATATCTAGTTCTTCGACATCTTAGATCCTTGCCTGTCAAAATTTGTTCCTAGTTTTTTACTGATTTTAAGGTGGCTTAAGGTTATAACTCTGGGGCTAATAATGATATAAATCATGCCAATTACTTGGAATATAAATTTTGAGTTTTTTGGATATAGTGTCCGTAAAATATTATTGCTTGTGCTCTGTTGAAGACTTTTGTAAAATGTCTAATGTAAAACACACAGTTGAATTTGAATATTAATCATGAACGTAGAAGTAAACTTATCTAAAAAAATTATTGAAAAAGTTATTGAGGTAATTGCTGAAAATGAAAAAATTCCTCAAGAAAAAATATCGTTAGACACGTCTTTTGAAGAACTAGGAATTGATTCTTTAAGGGGTTTGACTATCATTGCTGAACTTGAAGATGAATTCAATATTACAATTCCCGATGAAACTGCTTTTATGGTTAACAGTGTACGTCAGGTAGTAGAACAGCTTGAGCAGATTCTTTCTTCCTAGGGATTAATAGTAGTCTATTGGCTGAGTTTTGTACAATTAAGGATTGTCTTAGCTGTTAGGTAGATTAAGATGCCAAAGCTGAATATATATCTAACAGTTAAACAGTGTCAAAACAGCCTAATTCACTTAATTTAAAATTCTATGGTAAATTTCAGCTATGGAGAAACGCCGGGTAGTTATTACTGGAGTTGGCGTTATTTCCTCTATAGGAAATAATTGTGACGAGTTCTGGCAATCATTGCAGCGAGGTCAATCAGGAATTAGGCTCATTCAGGCGGTTGATGTTCAGAAATTGCGTATGAACAATGGTGCTGAAGTTCAATCTTTCAATCCCTTGGACTATTTTCCAAACAGACAAGTTGATTTACTTGATCGCTTTGCTCAATTTGGCGTAGTTGCGGCTAGAGAAGCGGTAAAAAATGCATCTATTGATTGGACACCGGATTTGCAAGAACGTACTAGCATCGTTACTGGCTCTTGTGTTGGTGGTCAAACATCTGAAGACAGAGGTTTTTCCGAACTCTATCAACAACAGCGGAAAAAGATTCATCCTCTGACTGTACCTCGGGTTATGGCTAATGCTACTGCTAGTCATATCTCTATAGACTTAGGGATTAAAGGTCCTGGTTATACTCTTTCTACCGCCTGTTCTTCCTCTAACCATGCCATTGGACTGGCTTATTGGATGGTTCGTCATGGTATGGCAGAAATGGCAATTGCTGGTGGCAGTGAAGCCCCCTTTAGCATGGGACATTTAAAAGCATGGGATGCTCTGAGAGTTATTTCCCCTGACACTTGCCGACCTTTTGACCAAAACCGTAGTGGTACAATTTTGGCAGAAGGGGGAGCTATGCTCGTACTTGAACCTTTGGATGCTGCTTTAGCTCGTGGGGCAAAGATTTACGGGGAAATAGTAGGGTTTGGCATGTCTTCTGATGCTTATCATCTTACCCAACCTTCTGCACAAGGAGCTACACTAGCAATTGAATCAGCTCTAAAAGATGGAGAGTTACAAAGAGAGCAAATAGGTTACATTAACGCCCATGGTACTGGCACTCAAGCCAACGACAAGATGGAAATCTCTGCCATTTGCTCAGTGTTTGGCACTCATGCACAAAAGTTAGCAATCAGTTCCACTAAATCCCTACACGGACATGCTCTTGGAGCTGCTGGTGCTATTGAAGCTGTTGCCACGATTCTGGCACTTCAACAAGGAATTCTACCACCAACAGCGAACTTTACTGAACCAGATCCTCAATGTGCTTTGGATGTTATTCCTAACCAATCCCGCCTAGTAGAGGTTGAGTATGCACTTTCTAACTCATTTGCATTTGGTGGGCTAAATGCTGTTTTGGCTTTTCGTAGATGGACTCATCTTCGGGTATGATCTGGGATTTTAGTAAGTAGCCAATTACGGGGTGCGAGTAGCAACCTTGCCGAAAACGGAATTAGTCTCAATCTCACGAATGGCGGGATTTTGAGAAGAGGTAATTTCCCTACCGATAGTTCGGTAGTCAGCACGAAACAAAACAAATCTCCCAAAAGTCAATAGTCTTAAGTAAAGAGGCAAACACCAGCAATTGGTCTTGATACTGCTGGTAAGTTCTCTACCTTGGCCTATGGGTACACCTTCAACTAATCAAGGGAATCAGATGAAAAACTTGCGTGCAATCACTCCATCTTCTTATATTATTGCTGCCTGTGCATTAACCGGGATTGTATCCTTTAGTGCAGTAACTAGCCAAGCTGGTCAAATGAAGTTCTTACCATCAGGTAACTCTACCGCAAGCGCTCAGGTTGAATCAGTAGACAATCAAGACCTACTGGCAGCAGTACCGATTCCCAGCAGTGAATTACCACCAGCCCTAGAGAAGAATACCGTATTTCGTGCGATCGCAAGTGGTGGTTTCTTTGGTCAAACAGTTGAAACCCGTCTGCTCAACAATGGACAAGTGATTCAGCAGTACATAAGGATAAATGGGAATAGCACTCCCACTGAGATTGCTCGCATTTCCCGTCAAGATGTCAAAGGCTTTAAGAAGTTTCTCAACAAAGACGTAGACTTTAGTCAGTTTGATCAGCTCAGTTACCCTGCTCCTATTGGTGCTGCTGATTATATCAGTGTTACTCTGAGCAGCAATGCAGGTACTACACGTTATGCCGATATTGGTAGTAATCAGCTCCCGGAAGCTTTGCAGCAAGTGATTCAGAATTGGGAGACTAT
>NZ_JAAHIE010000314.1:0-8778 GCF_010671945.1 Moorena sp. SIO4E2 | reverse complement strand
TCTAAATAGATGGGTGGCAGGCTTAACTCCAATTGCCGATGACCACCCCTCACTTAGACCACAATAAAATGCACCTTGACCGTCTTATCCGGGATTATCCCGATTAATTACGGTTTAAGAGTATCCCCCCTCCTTTTCCTATTCGTGGGGGAAGTTAATCGGGTTCAAGCTTCATTAGGCAAGGACTTCAGCTTTTTTATGATCCCTTACTGACGTTCAATAGGAGTAGAGTGGGCATCCTGCTGTGGAATGGGAATATTGATAACCGGCAAAATGCCCATTCCACAGCAAAATGCCCATTCCACCTCACTCTTAAAATCATTTCATTATTAAGCAACGCTGATTCGTTTGGGCATAGTGGGGTAGCGTTCGTATATCCCCCCACACTAGATAGATGCCCTTGCTTTATCCTGCACGAGTACCATTCGGAATGATCTTTTCAGGCATAGCTAAAACTGGGGTTATACCATCTGCATAGCCAATATCAAAAAGCATGCCCTCTGATTGTTCTCCCATCATCTTCCTAGGCTTCAAATTAACTATAAATAAAGCCTGCTTACCCTCAATCTCTGCTTTAGGGTTTTCTCTCTCTTTTTTCATACCTACTAGGATCTTGCGTTTGAAATCACCAAAGTCAACCGTTAATCTGATCAACTTATCTGACTTTGGCAAATCTTCTACTAGCTCGATTGTGCCAACACGTATATCAATTTTTTCAAAGTCTTCATAAGAAACAATTTCTTTAATTGGAGCAACCTTAAAAGGGTTAGAGCTACTCATTTATGGATTCCTCACTAGTAGAGTTCATATATTATAATAAGATGCGTGCCAGATGAAGCTTCAGTATTTTTTATCCTGTGCAGTTACTTTACTTTGAG
This sequence comes from Moorena sp. SIO4E2, assembly GCF_010671945.1. Classification (NCBI taxonomy): domain Bacteria; kingdom Bacillati; phylum Cyanobacteriota; class Cyanophyceae; order Coleofasciculales; family Coleofasciculaceae; genus Moorena; species Moorena sp. SIO4E2. Next base: position 7,900 of record NZ_JAAHIE010000314.1, on the reverse strand, counting down.
CTGCATCGGAATAATACAATACAAAGTGTGTCCTAGGAGCAACAGACCTAATTATACAGGAGTCCATAATTCAATTCATAGTCATCGGTGACAAGTTAAGGCTGTATACCAGTTGTCAAGGGAGTTTGCTGGAAATCAGCAATTCTCATTTTAGGAAATAGGTGTTCAACACCTACACAAAATTTGCCATAAGACAATACACAGTGGTAGATGTTTTGTGAAAGCAAAGGCTTGAGCCGGATGATGCGAGGAGTGTCAAGTCCGGTTCTTAGGGGAGGGAGATACGGTGACGTATGCTCTGTTACCCGCCACTTTCACGTATGGTATGACAGGAGAGGTGCCCCGGGTAATACAGTGCATCGACTCTACCAGCTTCAACAGCTGGGAGCAGGGAAAAGAAATATGTCCTAAGCTTTGCTTCGACTGGTATATAGCAGTCGCCAGGGCAGTTAGGACATGACAAAAGTCTCACACCCTTTGTAAGCGCAAGAGTTTGACTTCTGACTTCTGACTTCTGACTTCTGACTTCTGCTATACCAACTCGGAAAACCTTTTTTGAGGATTTGCGAGCCTTGACCCGTTACATGTATTTCGATAGCTGGGAAGATCTGCTCACTTTCATCCTCCAGGGATTGGAGTTATAACTCCCTCCCAAAACTAGTTAATATTTCATACTGAGAATTGCTGGTCATTGCTGATTAGTCTTGACAGATTTGAATTCATAATATAAGGAACTACGCATTAAGGTGTTTGACATTGATAAAAGCTGAAAAAGGTGCGACCCGAACGCGCCCCGCGTCGGCTTTGCCGATAGGCGCGACCCAAGGGCGATTTACTCGCCCATTGGAAAGCCCACCTTGAGGTGCGACCCAAGGGCGATTTACTCGCCCATTGGAAAGCCCACCTAAGCGCGAATTTAATTCTTAATGGGTCAAGCGCACAAAGAGCGGAAAGCGCACCTAAGCTGTTTGAGTAAACTTTTGCCTGTGGCCTGTGGCCTGTGGCCTGTTGCCTTCGGCGTAGCACTATACTATCTCGCCCCCGATCTTTCCAATATTCCTCCTCCTCCTGATGCTTTAAATTCCAATAAATCATCCCTATGCCAAAGCAAAGACCCTCCAATGCCAAAGCAAAGACCATGAAAAGACCTGGTCAGGGTAACAATACCTGTGGAGGATCGTACTTTTCGGGATCTAGAATCGGGGAATGGGAATTATGGATTGGGTACTTTAAAAACTAAGCTAATGACAATAAAAGCGTTTGACTTGAATTCGCATCAAAATACGGCATCGGGTAAGACAGGTCGGTTTCGCAATTGGATAGTGGGGTTCACGAAAAAACCGATCTCTCTCAATTCCCCAGCTTCCAATCCCCATTTCCTAATACCATTGATGACACTATCGTTGTGGGGACTACCAATCCTATCAGGGTTAGCCGCCAAAGCCTCAGATATCCCACTAAAAGTGGGAGTAGTGCAGCGCTTTGGAGATGAACCAACGGACAAGCTCACTCTGAAAGCTGCCCCGGACGATCAGCTAACCGTCAAATTTTTAGGCGGTGATATGCAACCGAAAACCAAGCAGCTTAGCAGCCTCAAGCTGGAAATAGTCAATAAACCGTTACAGCAGCCCCAGATCGAAGAGTACGTGGTATTGAGTAACCATGGAACCTTTGAAACTGCAGAAGATAGTGCCAATAAATGGCGGGAAAAGGGGATTGAGGTGGAAGTTGCCAAGCCTGACCGCTGGCAGGTGTGGGCAAAACGGAGTGTTTATCAAACCCCTTTATTGCGACGTCTACTGCTAGCAAGTATCAAAGCCAAAGGTGATACTACTGCCTATATTGATACTAATGTTGTCACCGAGGTGCCCCATGCTTCCTTTGTGATTGGTAACTATCGCTACCATCGACGGGAAATCGATATTACTGCTGGTAAAAATCTGATCTGGGTTAGCAAAGGAAAAAATAACCGTAGGACAAGACTTTATCCTGGTAGTCTACGCATCCAGCCCAATGCTTATGGTGACTATACCTTAGTAAATCAGGTACCTCTAGAAAGCTACTTGCGGGGTGTGGTACCTCATGAAATTGGAGCTGGAGCACGCTATTCAACCGTAGCTGCTCAGAGCATTATTGCTCGCACCTACGCCTTGCGGAACCGACGCCGATTTAATGTTGACGGTTACGAACTCTGTGCCGATACTCACTGCCAGGTTTATTTCGGAATAAATCAAACCAATCCAGTGGCTGACCGTGCGATCGCAGCTACTAAAGGTCTGGTGCTGACTTACAACAATGAGTTAGTAGATGCTCTGTATTCCGCTGCAACTGGTGGAATCAGTGCGCCCTTCAGTGATGTTTGGAATGGTTCAGAACGTCCTTACTTAAGAGCAGTGGTAGACTCCCCATACTCCCTCTGGAATTTGTCACAAAAATCCTTAGCAGACGAACAAAATTTCCGTGAGTTCATGAACATGAAGCAAGGATTTAATGAGACTGACAATAGTTACTTATTCCGGTGGAAGTACAACAATACCTTGGATCAAGTCACCAGCCATTTACAACGCTATCTCAAAAAAACCAAACACCCCCTTGCTAACTTCACTACCATTGAGCATATGGAAGTGGTAGAGCGTTCACCAGCAGGACGAGTGCTGAAAATGGCGGTAACAACGGATCGGGGTATGCTGGAGTTGAGTAAAAATGAAGCCCGCAGCGCCTTTGGTCCTCCCCGCAGCACCCTCTTCTACGTAGACCCGATTTATGACAAAGGTAATCAAACCCTCAAAGGCTTCGTTTTTGTTGGTGGCGGCTTTGGACATGGGGTTGGCTTTAGCCAACACGGTTCCCAAAATTTAGCGAAACTCGGTTGGTCCGCAGAAAAAATTCTCAGCTTCTATTATCCTGGTACTCAAATTCAGCCTTTGAACAATTCTATTATCTTCTGGCAAAATGCCAGCGCACTAGTTAAGCCCTAGTCTAATCAAGGGTAAAAGAAGGGAGAAGGGGAAGATATGGAATAATTTCAGGAAAATTATTCCATATCTTCCTTGATTTAGCTTGGATTTAGCGTGATTTCGCCATCATCCCATTACCTAATCATCTCATCACCCGATCTGCGGCGATGGGGAAGTAAAGAGCTCAAAGAGTAAAACACCCAACTTGTAAGCTCTCTTACTTCCCCTCTGTTATTAGTACTTATATTAGTACTTAGTACAGTGCTTCCTCTTGATGAGTAGTGATCGTGCAATCAGAGGTGGGGTAGGCTACACAGGTCAGAACGTAGCCAGCCTCCATTTGGTCATCATCCAGGAAGGATTGGTCTGACTGGTCAATACTACCACTTTCTACTTTGCCAGCACAGGTAGAGCAGGCACCTGCACGGCAGGAATAAGGCAGATCTACACCTTGCTCCTCGGCAACGTCGAGAATGTATTCGTCCTCAGGAACGTCAAGGGTAGACTCTCCATCTGGAGTTTTCAAGGTGACTTTGTAAGTTGCCATGTTTTAGTAATCCTCTCGATTTAAAACAATAGTAGAGACTTTGTGAGTATACGCCAAAAGCCTATCCTTTGGTTCAAGGAGCTTGGCATGCTTATTTTTACTCCATCTCTGATACTACGGGAAAACTCTCAGTAGATTAAGACCGATTAAGAATGAAAGGCTTAATCGCCAATTATATAAGTAAAACTTATATAATATTCACAAGTATATACACCAGAGAGTTAGGTCTCAAACCGCTCCATCAAAATGCTTTAAGGTCTAGTTTTAAAAGGATTTTTACAGATCCGATCTCCCTCAGATAACTTTGGTAAAATCCTTATTAATTTATAATTAGAAATACTTATCATTACCATCTAAGACCTGTATCTATACATGGGGTAATCCGATGATGGGCTGATGGATAAAAAGGTATCTCACCTGCCAGGCTTGAGATCGGTTTTGCGGTATCATGGTAAGTTTGCAGCGATGCAGCGCCGACCAGCGGGGGTTTCCCCCACTCGCTATTGCATCAAGACAATGACCAGCAAAAAAGGAACAGAAATTACAATGGCTCAAATGTATTACGATACCGACGCTAACCTAGACCTACTGGCGGATAAAACTATTGCTATTATCGGCTACGGTTCTCAAGGTCATGCTCACGCCCTTAATCTTAAAGAGAGTGGCATGAATGTGATCGTAGGACTGTATCCAGGTAGTAAGTCTAAGGCGAAAGCTGAAGAAGCAGGCTTAACCGTCCACACAGTGGCTGATGCTGCAAAAGCGGCTGACTTGGTGATGATCCTGCTGCCCGATGAAGTGCAAAAAACCATTTATCAGGCAGAAATTGAGCCAAATCTGACCGAGGGTAATGTTATTGCCTTTGCCCACGGCTTCAATATTCATTTTGGTCAAATTGTTCCCCCAGAGTTCATAGATGTGATCATGGTTGCTCCCAAAGGTCCAGGACATTTGGTGCGGCGCACCTATGAACAGGGAGAAGGGGTACCTTGTCTATTTGCTGTTTACCAGGATGCCACAGGTCAAGCACGCGATCGCGCCATGGCTTACGCCAAAGGAATTGGTGGTACCCGTGCCGGAATTCTTGAAACTACCTTCCGGGAAGAAACAGAAACTGACCTATTTGGTGAGCAAGTCGTATTGTGTGGCGGCTTGAGTGAATTGATAAAATCCGGATTTGAGACCCTAGTCGCTGCTGGTTATCAACCAGAATTGGCCTATTTTGAATGCCTTCATGAAGTGAAACTGATTGTTGACCTAGTCGTCGAAGGTGGTTTAGCTAACATGCGGGATAGCATCTCCAACACTGCTGAATATGGTGACTATACCCGTGGGCCAAGGATTGTTACTGATGAAACTCGCGCCGAGATGCGTAAAATTCTCAAAGAAATTCAATCAGGTCAATTCGCCCGTGAATTTGTCTTGGAAAATCAGGGAGGTAAACCGGTCTTCACTGCTATGCGCCGTCAGAATAAAGAACATCCCGTCGAGGAAGTCGGTAAAGACTTACGCGCTATGTTCAGCTGGTTGAAAAAAGCTTAAGCATTGTTGACTGTTGACGGTTTACGATTAACCTTTTAAATCAGGAATTACTTATCATCAGGACTTACGTCATAACTATACTGGTCGGATCGGTAAATAAATCATCCTACTACTTATAGTATTTAAACTCAAGTTTGGCGTAAGTCCTGTAAATTTCAGATTTTACCTTATACAGTAGGACGATTATGAATCCAGGGGTTTGCTGCTTCCAACTGAGCCGCTAATGCCAATAGTGTTGCTTCTGATGCTGGAGGTCCCACTAACTGAATTCCTACAGGTAAACCCTTGTCATCAAAACCAGCAGGAATTGCGATCGCAGGAAGTCCAGTAGCATTAAATGGTGGACACGGTCCAATCCAATTAATAATATTCTCCAAGGTTTCTTCATAACTCAAATCGTCCCACTCTCCTACCCGAATCGGTGAATGTAAATAAGTAGGTAACACTAGCACATCATAGTTGTAAAAGAATCCCACAATCTGACGCGCTATAATTTGTAGCTTAGTCACCGCTTGTAAGTATTCCCCAGCAGAACCGGATTGTTCAGCAATCCAGCGATTCATGGGACTTAAGGCTTCTAGAGGAATTCCTGCTGACGTTACCCCAGCTTGCCATACTGTCTTAAACGGTTCTACTATCTCACTGAAATCTGGACAACCTGGTTCAACCAAATGTCCCATCCCTTCCAGTCGCTGCATGGTTTCCACCACAATCTTTTCACATACAGCTGACGCTTCTCCCATCGGTTTAATCGATGTGGCAAAACTAATCCGCAAATTATCCAGTTGTTGATGGGTAGCCTCTAGAAACGATATCTCTGGGTCAGGTAACCAGTAAGGGTCTCCAGTAATATAGCCAGACATCACATCCAGTAAAGCAGCTGCATCAGCTACCGTCCGTGCCATCGGACCAATACTAGCAATACCACTTTGAAAGTCTCCTACTGGAGCATAAGAAATACGACCTCGTGTCGGTTTTATCGCCACCAAACCACAACAAAAGGCTGGACCGCGCAGGGAACCGCCACCATCGGAACCTTGGGCAATGGGAGATAAGCCAGCTGCTACTGCTGCAGCGGAACCACCACTGGATCCCCCTGGTGTGTAGTCCAGATTCCAGGGATTGCGAGCTGGTGGAAATCCTGGGGGTTCGGTATAGGGTAACGAACCCAGTTCAGAAGTAGCAGTTTTACCTAAAATAATGAATCCAGCTTGCTTGATCCGCGTGATTACCCCATCATCATACTCAGGAATATTGTCTTTGAGCGCAGCAACACCAAAGCTACAAGGGAGTCCTTCTACAGCCCTGAGGTCTTTAATCGCAATCGGAACACCAAAAAATGGAGGGAGTTTAGAGGTATCGGTAGTTTGGGAAAGTTGTTCAGTTTTGGCTTTAGCATCCACAAGTGCCATGTCAGAAGCCACAGTGAAGTAACTGCCTAGTTGAGGATTTAATCCTTCGATCCGTTCAAGGTAGAGTTGGACTAATTCCAGCGGTGATATCTCACCCTTGCGGATCAGTTGGGCTTGGTCTAGAGCTGGAGTAAACGCTAGGTCAACTTGATTCATAATGCTTGTTTCCCATAAACGGATGCTAATTTGCCAAAAAAAAATGCCTAAGAGTATTACTTACCAATACTTTTAGGCATTGAGATGCTAGTTAGTAAAACTGAATTCTTAAAATCTCAAAGCTATACAGAGTAGGAGTTTGAGAGACTTTTTGTTAAACGTTGCTTAAATCGAAGGCTACAGCAGGTTAGGGGGTCAGCCCAGACCATAGCTGTCTTAAGATTAACTTTATCTTTATTAACTGCCCATTATACCATTAAATTTATTTTTCTATGATAACACATAGTCAAATCCCGGTTATTTTCCAGAGTTTGCGAAAAATACTAGCTAGGTTGCAGCTACCGAAGAGCCAAAATTTTTCGGTAACTTAGGTACTATACCACTTCACAGCTTCATCACAAAAGATGCCTTCACCTTTTCCTGGGATGAATCCCTACCTGGAGAAACCTGAATATTGGTCACAAGTTCACAAATGGCTCATTGTCCTGATTGCCCAAAGCCTTAACCCCCAGCTACGTCCTAAGTATCGGGTAGCAATTGAGGAAAGAGTCTACAACGCTACTGGTGATGATTCGATGCTAGGTAGAGTGGGCATCTTGCCCGCCCGAAAAGATCATGTAGTGGTTCAAAGTTCTCAAAGCAACCACCAAGATCCGTCACCCCTGGTTACCGTTGCTGCTCCTAGCGTTAAAGCAATGAAGATTGCTCTACCGATGACTGAAATGGTTAAAGAGTGGTATTTAGAAGTGCGAAAGCTAGAAACTGGCAAAGTAATTACTGTCATCGAAATTCTTTCTCCCAAAAACAAACGGTCTAAAGCCGTAGGCCACGCTACGCGATCAGAAGGGCGCAGCAATTATGAAACCAAACGGCAAAAAATATTAGATAGCTTAACCCATTTAGTGGAAATTGATTTACTGCGTCAAGGAAAACCAATGGCTATGAATAATCAAGCCTTCCAAAGCCACTATCGCATCGTAATCAGCCGTTCTCAAGAACGTCCCCAAGCCGATTTATATGCTTTCAATCTCCCCCAAGCAATCCCTTCCTTTCCTTTACCTCTCCAACCAGAGGATACAGAACCTACGGTTAATTTACAACAATTATTACATCAGCTTTACGACCAAGGGAGTTATGATTTAGCGATTGATTATAGTCAAGACCCTCCACCACCTTTATCGACCGCAGATGCAAGTTGGGTAAAGCAAGTCTTGATTGAATAGTAGCCTGCAGCTGGTTCTATATTGGAGTAAGATCAAGTTCGGTTAATCCCTTACGAAATAATA
>NZ_JAAHIE010000313.1:0-8781 GCF_010671945.1 Moorena sp. SIO4E2 | reverse complement strand
TCAACCTTCAACCTTCAACCTTCAACCTTCAACCTTCAACCTTCAACCTTCAACCTTCAACCTTCAACCTTCAACCTTCAACCTTCAACCTTCAACCTTCAACCTTCAACCTTCAACCTTCAACCTTCAACCTTTAGTTACAATTGTTCCAGGTAACTCAACAGGTCTGCCATATCTCTAGTTTGAGGTTGAAACTTAGGCATTGGTGGTGTTCTACCACTAATCACTTGCTGAATCAGACTCACGTCAGACTTTCTCTTAGAGATACTCACTAGACTTGGTCCTACATGACCATCCCCTTTGGCTCCATGACACCCGGCACAGTTGATTTGAAAAATGGCATCACCTCGGACTGGATCACCGTTGAGGGACAAAACCTTTTGTACATAAGGATCCCAATCCTGCATCATGGGAATTCCGATCAGGCTAAGACTTATAGCAAGCAAAGCGACTAGTACTATCAAGGTGACTCGCCGCACTAGAACTCTAGGTTGGACAAGCTGGTTTTCCAATGGGTCTCCTGTCAAGTTGACTATCAATAAAGCGCTTGTAATCTCGATAAAACTGAACCATTGATTAAGTTGTGTTAAGCAATGATAAGTAAATACTTAGACTAAGTATTATTTTTGTTTATAAACATAGCTTAAAATTTATGGAGTCATTAATCAAGATCTTGTCGTGTATTTGTATTATATGCTACACTATGTCTTAACCATATACCTGATACTAGCGGAATAGATCGATGGTATACATTTTGGTATATAAGCTGGGATATAGGTAAAAGTATTCAACCCAAGTCAGGGCTTAGGTCATGAGGTCAGAACCTCCTGAGTGTGACTGAGCAATCTCAACCCATGGAACTCAGGATGGTTGATAAATAACTGTTTCACCACCAGCAGCACCCTAAGGTTGATCAGAGCTAGTAATATGAGAAACAGGTAAAAAAACTTAATTAGGAGACTTAGTGTGGTAGAACCGTTGCTTGTTGGGATTGTCCTTGGCTTAATACCTGTTACTCTATTGGGACTGTTTTTTGCTGCCTATATGCAATACCAACGGGGTAATCAACTTGGGGGTTAGTTTTTCCTTCCCAGAGCTGATCAACCACTGACCATTACCAAACCCCTGACCTAAACCAATGGGCAATAGAAGGTCAAGGCAGTATTGCCATAGACCTTCTGGCGACAAATTTCTAAATTGGGGATTGGTTTTGGTTGCCAGTAGTTAGAGCTATGCTCAACAGCTAACTCACCATGGGTGTCGAGGAGCTGGTATTGAGCGATCGCATCTAACACTGGCTGGTACAAATCACTAGCGTAGGGGGGGTCAAAATAAATGTGGTCAAACTGCTGAGGAGCCAAGGTTTTCAATCGCCTGACCACATCCCCTTGCAACACCCGAAATTCTTGCTGCGGCTGAGCCATCTGTTGCCAGTTCTGACGAATAATTGAACAAGCTTTTGCCCATTTGTCAATCCCTACCACCAAAGCAGCTCCCCGACACAGAGCCTCAGCCCCCATTGAACCACTACCAGCACATAAATCCAGCCATCGGCAATTCCCTACACTGCCTTGCCAAATATTAAATACTGCCTCCCGCACCCGTGCTGGTGTCGGGCGGGTAATTTGTCCTGGCAAAGTTTTCAGTTGGCGATTGCCGTAAATTCTCATCCAAACACAGGACAGTGGGGAGCGTGCTGATTACATCAGTAGTAGTAGCATAATTTTAGAATAAGAATAATTTTCAGGCTTTGGTGACAAGTGTACGATCATGGCAGTAACTCTTGACCTGAGCCACGAAATTAGACAAAATTTGCAGTCCTGTAGTAGAAGACTTTTCCGGGTGAAACTGTACTGCTACGACATTATTGTAAGCGATCGCAGCCGTCACGGTTTGACTCCCATGAGTAGTAGTTGCGGCTCGAATCATAGGGTCAACTGGGTCAACATAATAAGAATGGACAAAATAGACTCGCGGATTGCCTGATAAATGCTGCCAAAGGGTACAATCCGGTTGAGTAAACTCTAGCTGGTTCCAACCCATATGGGGAATCGTAATACTTGGTTCTCGACGAAAGCGCCGCACTGTCCCAGGCACAATCCCTAATCCAGGTTCTGTGCCTTCTTCACTTGCCTCAAACAGAATTTGTAAACCTAGACAAATACCTAAAAAGGGTTTACCGCTGGCAATGGCTTGTTTAATCGGTTGCTCCAGGTTACGCGATCGCAAATGTTGTATCGCTGGGTCAAACGCCCCCACTCCCGGTAGTACCACCGCATCCGCCTGTTCTATATCTGCTGCTAAATCTGTCACTTTGGTAGTTGCACCAGCTTTCTGTAACCCTTTACAGGCAGAGTGCAGGTTCCCCATGTCGTAGTCTACAACCGCAATTACTGGCATTAACCTGCTTTCCCTTACATTGAACTATTGAAGCTCTTTTTATTCTAATTGGTTCTGTTGGATGAACAAAAAAATCCTCTTGACATCCTTTCAAACCTGGTTACCCGATCAGGTATCTAACTCCTCTGATGATTTATTAGGGAAAATTGCTCAAACCAATGATTTATCTGCTTCCCTGACTTTTCTAAGACAGTTGCCCGTCGATATTGCCGAAGCTAGTGCTCAGGTAATTGCCACAATTGATCAAATACAACCCGATGGGATTATTTGTTGTGGAATGGCGAGTAAGCGGCACAAATTAACTGTGGAATCCTGTGCTACTCGTGAAGATGCCTGCCTTCAAACCCCAGTGAACTTAGAGCAACTAATAGCTGCCTTGAGTGGATGTGAGATTAGCCATGATGCTGGTAAATTTGTCTGCGAAGGACTCTATTACGAAGTGTTGAAGTATCTTGGAGAGCATCACCTCAATACTTCTTGTATCTTTGTTCATGTCCCTGTGCTGAATCCAGAGAATTTGCCTGGTATCTTGGCTGATTTTAGGATAATTTTGGAACAAATGGCACAATAGACTTTGCCGCATTTGTCGGTAACTTCAGATCCGGGAACTTCCGATCAGCACAGAATAATTGAGAAAAACACTATCACGAAAGCAATGCAGCGCCTTAATGAGAGGGTTTCCCCCACTCGCGCTTTGCATCAAGACAATACATTGACAAGAAGCCTAATCAAGACAACCTTCAACCTTCAACCTTCAACCTTCAACCTTCAACCTTCAACCTTCAACCTTCAACCTTCAACCTGCCAACCTTCAACCTTCAACCTTCAACCTGCCAACCTTCAAATTTAAACAAATACAAACTCTTGTTAAGAAATATTGATGCTTATAGCAGTATATATTAATACAGGTAAACAGAGCTTACGCAATTCAGCCATCGACACACTACCTGTATGGGTTAAAGGGTAACTGTTAACACCACCTGTAGAGTTCTTGCGTAAGCCCTGCATCAGCTGTTTCGGTGCTCAATATTGATTATAGGACTGATTGAAAAACTTTTCCCTCGGCAATATTACTGAAGTTGGTTACGCTAATTAGCTCAAGTCATCTGTCTTAAGTTAGGGTTAGCTCCTCAAGTCCCTTCCTGGCTTAAGTTCTGATCTTGATTTTTCAATAAATATTGACAATATTGGTTCAATCAGACTATAATTATCAGATTTATAGAAAAAGATATCCACAGGGAACTTAGGCTCGCGCTCTACGACTCCCGCTGTGCTACTCGCTCTGTGCGACGCTCACTAGCTAGTACTCACTAGTAGAATCGCGCTTGTAATTGTACTTGTGTAGATGCTGTAGATGCTAAGCAATTACATTGGTGGTACTTAGGGTAGTACTTCTGGTGGTACTTCCAATGCAATTGCTCCGAGTAAACCCTTACGAAAATCCCCCAATAGTTGCCGCGCTGTACGTTCGATGTTTCCCTGATAGCGATAGTCGGCTAAACCATGTAAGTAATCTTCAGCGGTCAATGGGTTTGGGTCTAGTTGGTACCGCTTTTCTAAAGAAGACTTTAATAAAAGAGTGTACTCCTTCATCTTATCTAAATCTTTCAGGAATGCAACCAGTGCTGTTGCTACCCGTTGGTTGTCGTAAGATGCTTCACCAATGTCATCACAGATAGCTAACTTGAGCGCCTGCTGCTGATTGTTTAACTTGGCAGGAATAACACCAGGAGCATCAAGTAGTTCAAGTTGGTCAGAAATACGTATCCAACGCAATTGGCGTGTCACACCGGGACGACGAGCACTCTCTACCACACGACGTCCCAAAAGTCGATTAATTAAAGCAGATTTACCGACATTGGGAAATCCAATCACCACAGCTCGGACAGGACGAGGTCGCATTCCCCGTGAGCGCCTACGTCGATTGATTTCCTCCCCAGCTGTCTGGGCTGCTTTAGCCACAGCTCGGATACCCTTACCCTGTTGAGCATTAGTGAAATAGGGGATATCCCCTTGCTGTTGAAACCACGATTCCCAAAGTTGGCGCATCCTTGGATCAATCATATCCACCCGGTTGATCACTAACACCCGAGTTTTATTACCCACCCACTGGTCGGTTTGAGGATGATGGGTAGATAGGGGAATCCGAGCATCCCGCACCTCTAATACCACATCCACTCGCTTCAACTGTTCTTTGAGTTCTCGCTCAGCTTTGGCAATGTGTCCGGGATACCACTGGATTGTCATTAGTCATTAGTCATTGGTCATTAGTCATTAGTCATTAGTCATTGGTCATTAGTCATGGGTTAATTGAAAATTGACCATTGACAATTGACAATTAGCAAGCAAGCAATTTTATTAGACCAATGACTAATCACAAATTAGGGAACAATCAAAACTGGGCAAGGGGACAAATTAATCACTCGATCGGCCACGCTATTAGGTATACCTTCCTCTGTCAAGCCTGGCCCCCGAGAGACCATCACAATTAAATTTGCCCCAATTTCGTCAGCCACATCGCAGATCACGAAGGCAGGCTTTCCTTCCCGCTCCAGGGTTTTGGCTTCAATGCCTTGCTGAGCAAATAGTGCTTTGGCACCGTTAAGCAGTTCTGTTACTACTTCAGGGGATTTCATTGCATCGTGAGCAGCTGCTGTAGCCTGGCCAGGGTCAGGTTTTTCAACCACTGACAGCAGATATAGATTGCTGCCGTACTTTTGCACTATGTTCCCAACAACCTCAGCAGCTTCACGGCTTTCTCGACTTGAGTCAATGGGAAATACAACGGTATTGAACATATCACAGATTTCCTCCAGGATCCGGACTCCGGTAAAATGTGAACGGTCTTAACAAAAGAATACCTTTTGTCCTGGTCATTCAGCTGGTGATTTACCAGTTAATGTACAGCGAACTCTCTGAGGTCAAATCATCCGGCAAGACGGCTGATAGTCAGGGATTAGCAGGCAATAGCAATTAGGAGATTAATACTGTGTCCAAGAAAAGTGTAGCCAATTTAAGTGAATCAGATTTAGCCGGAAAAACGGTATTGGTCAGAGCAGACCTGAATGTACCCCTGGATGACAATGGCTCCATCACCGATGATACTCGCATTCGTGCTGCTTTACCCACTGTTCAAGATTTACTTAAGAAAGGGGCAAAGGTAATCCTGTGTAGCCACTTGGGACGACCCAAGGGACAAGTGAAGGAAAGCTTGCGTCTAACCCCCGTTGCTGAGCGTCTTTCAGAACTTCTGGGTCAACCGGTGACCATGTGTAAAGACTGTGTTGGAGACGAGGTGGCTGCCCAAGTTGGTGCTTTGGAAAATGGTCAGGTGGCTTTACTGGAAAATCTCCGCTTCCACGCTGGAGAGGAAAAGAATGACCCAGAATTCACCAAACAGTTGGCATCCCTTGCTGATTTGTATGTCAATGATGCTTTTGGCACAGCCCACCGGGCTCATGCCTCTACTGAGGGAGTCACCCATTACCTGAGTCCTTCTGTAGCTGGGTACTTGATTGAGAAGGAACTGCAGTATTTACAAAACGCTGTAGAAAATCCTGAAAAGCCTCTAGCTGCAATTATTGGCGGCTCTAAGGTGTCCAGTAAGATTGGGGTGATTGATACTCTACTGGAGAAGGTCGATAAACTGCTAATTGGCGGTGGGATGATTTTTACCTTCTACAAGGCCCGTGGTATGAGTGTGGGTAAGTCCCTGGTGGAAGACGATAAGCTGGATTTGGCGAAATCTTTAGAAGCTAAGGCAAAAGAGCGCGGTGTAGAATTGCTGTTGCCCACCGATGTGGTCATCGCAGATAATTTTGCCCCTGATGCTAATTCCCAGACTGTCAGTATTGAAGCTATTCCCGATGGCTGGATGGGTTTGGATATTGGTCCAGATTCTGTGAAGGTGTTTCAGGACGCTTTGGCAGATTGCAAAACTGTAATCTGGAATGGTCCGATGGGAGTGTTTGAGTTTGATCAGTTCGCTAAGGGGACAGAAGCGATCGCAAACTCTATGGCTGAGCTGACCAAGACAGGTGCATCTACCATCATTGGTGGTGGTGACTCAGTAGCTGCCGTGGAAAAAGTTGGTGTTGCTGACCAAATGAGCCACATTTCCACCGGTGGTGGTGCCAGCCTTGAGTTACTCGAAGGCAAGGTTTTACCTGGAATTGCTGCTTTAAATGATGCCTAACTAGAGTTTTTTAAACCATTGTTTTAAATCCTAGTTTTACATAGGGAGATAGCATTGCTGTCTCCCTATTTAGCATTGTCTTGATGGGAAGATTGTTTGGTTTACGATCAATCAGCATTGGTTTTTATGATCTATTTGGAAATCGTAAGCATTCAGCCGTCAGCCGTCAGTGGTCAGCTGATTTTATTCAAAAGCACCAATCAATAGCCTGGCTACAGGGGACCATGTCACTTATGCAGAACATTTGTACTAAATCTCTAGCCCCCTCATGGGTTTAAGCTTGCTCTGATGCTACATAGTTCATTTGTTCTGCAACTTTGACCTGCTCCCTGATTTAGGATTGCTATAGCTTTGCGAAAACAATATCAGAAACAATTTTATCGGCTGGAATTCAAAATACAAACGTACCAGTATGCTCCTGAATAGTTTTGTCAGTCAACCAGGGTTGGTATTAGTAAAACTGCTGCTGGTCTACCTTATGCATATGATAGGCAAGTGGATGACTATCGATAAAGTCCTTCACAGCTTGATTGTTGGCTGCACGGATTAAAAACCGCCCGCGATCGACACAGGGGGAGAGCGACGAACTGAAATGCTCAGAAGTTGTTGAGCAGGGTTGTGCGTACAACTACGTTAGAGGTATCATATTTTTATTCTTTACCTTTAAATTAAATTTTGAGGAATTAATTTGCATTCGTGTTGAAAAGTTTAGATCAAGGCTAGATCTGTCAATTGGCTAGGATATCAATCTACCTAGTTTGGGCTTTCTGGGCTTGAGCCGATGCGATTGTCTAAAGGGTGCTGGGCGAAAGCCCAATCGCTCACCTCAGAAAACGATTGGCGGTGCAGAAGTTGGAGTTTTTGGGTAAGAAATTAAAAATGGCAATTTTAATCTCTTTATTTAATCACAAGGGTGGCGTAAGCAAAACAACTACAACTTTTAATTTGGGATGGGCTTTAACTGACATAGGGAAAAAAGTCTTGATCGTAGATGGCGATCCACAGTGTAATCTTACCGGAACAGTATTAGGCTTTAGTGGACAGTCAGATTTCGAGAGTTTTTACGAAAATAATCCAAAATCCAACTTAAGTACTTGTCTTGAACCAGCTTTTCAAGGGACACAAAAGCCACTGGAGCCAGCCAATATTATCAAAACTTCCAAAAAGAATTTATATTTGTTGGCTGGACATCTAGACTTAGCCGAAAGTGAAGCACAGTTAGCTGTTGCACTTTCAACAGGAGCCGCCATTCCTGCATTGAAAAACTTACCAGGCTCAGTTAACCACCTTATAACTATAACCGCTCACGAGAATGATATAGACATTGTCTTGATTGACATGAGTCCCAGCGTAGGCGCACTAAATCAGTGTTTTTTAATGGGTAGTAACTACTTTATTGTTCCTACTTTTCCAGATTATTTTTGCGACCAAGCAATACTTTCACTATCTCGTGTAATACCAAAGTGGAATAAGTCAGTAGAGTTGTTTCGAGATAAAGATCTAGCATATTCTGTACCTAGCGATCCTCCTAAATTTATGGGAATTATTTACCAGCGTTTTCGTCCGCGTAGTGGTAGCCCTGCTGCTTCTTTTCAGCGATGGATAGACCGGATAAAAGTAACAGTTAACGACCAACTCGCTCCGGCTTTATCGAAGGTGGGTATGACAATTTCTGAAGATGAATTTAAGGCTTCTAATCCAGGTGACACTCCATATAATTTAGCCAACATTCCCGACTTTAATTCATTAATTGCACAATCTCAAAAGCACAATGTTCCTGTATTTGCATTATCTGACATTCAAATAGAGCAGTCGGGTAAAGTCTTAGAAACTATGAAAAATAATCGTCAGAATTTCGATAATACTTTCAAGCAGCTTGCGAAAACAGTGGTTAATCTCATAAAAAGTTGAGGTTACTGCGGCTATAGACCTAACTTCGAGCAGTATCTGGATGAGTTGGTGTGAGGGTGCATGGCCACAGGCCCATAGCTGATAGCTGATAGCTGATAGCTGATAGCTGATAGCTGATAGCTTAAATTAAATCTATTCCCAACCTTGCAATTGATTCATCCAAGCTGTAATCTGATCGCGGCGAGTTTCAAAGGTAGAGGCAATCCAGATAAACCCAATTCCGACAAACAGCGCTACCACCCATTTATAAAATGGATAATCAAAGCTAAAAATCA
>NZ_JAAHIE010000312.1:0-8788 GCF_010671945.1 Moorena sp. SIO4E2 | reverse complement strand
ACATGGAGGCGGCGGGATTACTGTTAGCCTTACGTAATGGTATTGCAGTGGAAAGTACAATTCGCCCGATGCCGCAACTTCAGCCGATTTTTCTGTAGCTTATGAGTCAACCTTCTTCTGCTTATCATTTGATCGCATCTCATAATCAGGATGTGCAGGTGAGTCTTTATACTCCTGCCCACCAAGGAATTGCTCAAAATAGCGTACGCCTCAGTCAAGAAATCTATCAATATGATGTGCCGTTTCTGACTCGCCCTCGCACTGAGAGCATCGAAAAACATTTCTCTGAAATGTATGGCACAAAGCATACCTTTTGGCTAACTGGGGGAGGTAGTCAAGGAGTTTTAACAGCTTGTGCTTTACTGGGTACTCAGTATAAACAAGTGGCGATCGCTCTTAACAGTCATATTGCCACCATCAACGGCATCATTTTAGCCGGATTAGAGCCTTATTTTATTCCTTCTGTGTCTTTGATGCCCACTACCTCCGAGGTTATTTCCGCTTTAGAAACCAGTGGCGTGTCAGCTTTGTTACTAACTCATCCGAGTTATGAAGGTGTAACTCTCGATCTGGCATTGATAGCTGATTACTGTCGCGTACGCGATCTGGCTTTAGCAGTAGATGAAGCCCACGGTAGTCATTTTCCCTTTCTGGACGAACAATGGCAATCAGCGATCGCATTTAAGGCAGATATCGTCACCCATAGTATGCACAAATATACGGGGAGTTTGGTACAGACGGCTTTATTGCATTTACCTACTGACTCTCGGTTTACTGTTGAACAAGTTATGGGGGTTTTGCCTTTATTTGAAACCACTACCCGCAGTAACCTGTTAATGCTGAGTATTGAAGATGCGATTAAGAAGGGGTATTCTGAAGAAGGTCAAGGGTTATTTTGGCAAGCCATTGGGGAATGCGATCGCCTGCGCAGTCAATTGGATAATTACGGCAAGGTGTTAACTTACGATCCTCAAGTTAGCGATCCTCTGAAACTCTATTTAAAAAGCGATCGCACTACAGGGGAAGAATTAGCAGAGCTGTTGTACGAACGCGGAATTGATGGGGAATTTGCTGGTGAAGAGGGATTGTTATTAATTTTCTCTTTCCATCACAATCAACAAGATTTCCAATTTATGAGAGAAACCTTAGCAGCCATTGTGCCGATTCTGAGGGAAAAAGCACCAAAAGAAACCTTACCTGACAGTTACTTTTGCCGTCGCCCTCAAATGAAGACTTTACCTAAAGATGCTTTCTTTAGCCGGAAAGAAAAGTTACCGATTGGGCAAGCATTAGGGAAAATAAGCAGTTGCTGTATCAAGAAAGTTCCCCCAGGGAGTCCAATTTTGATACCAGGAGAAGAAGTGACTAATTGGCATCTCAAAGTTTTAGAATCTAACACCATGATTGATATCACTTGTTAAATAAAAAAAGTAATATTGTTAACACAGTATGGTTTTATGGATGGCTATCAATTACCTAATAAAAAATGTCTTCACTAGTAAACAAAATTACCTTATCCCAAACCGATAAAGAATTATTTTGGGAAAATGGATTTATCAAGCTAAACAGATTATTAACCTGGGAAGCTACAGATAAATTACGGGAGCTAACCTACAACTCTAAGCAAATAACCAAAGCTCCTGAATACTATACTGGAGATTTTTCCAGAATTGGTTACGGTGTAGAAAATGCTGTCACTCACCAGATCTATTCTGAGGAAAACTTTAAATACACTCTCAAGCAATTAATCGAGAATGAATTAACTTTCTTCGAAAGTGTGGGATTTGAATTAAAGCCCAACAAAAGAGGATTTTATTTCCACCTGGATGTAGCTAGTTTTAGCTTTATTCAAGCAGAAGATTTAGCCTATTCTATTTGGATACCCCTAGTTCCCATTAATACCAAAGAGCAGCACGGAGGTATGGCATACGTACCTCAAAACGTTTATCCTGCCTCTGGGTATTTTTTCCTGATTTATGAACTAGTAAAACACGAAAATATTGCCGAATTTTGTAAAACTGAAGATTTTAAATTTTTTAACTTTCCCCATGCTTCCAAAGTGGAAGAATTGATTCTAGAGAAAAATAAAGTGGAAGATGACTTTGAAGTAGGTGATGCTCTGTTACTAAACAAATTTGTTTGGCATAGGAGTGCCCCCCTGAGGGAAGGAAAGTTACCTTCGAGGATGGCATACACAATGCGTTTTGTAGATTCCCAAGCCCGCTATGGGAAAAAGTTTCTTGATGATTTTAATTACATGGTGAAAGCTATGGGGGATGATCCTTTAACTTCCTTTGGGTATAAATTAACCGATCTGAAAGAGGGTGATTTAATCTCTAAGAGTAAATTTGTTTAGAGCTCTAACTTATGCTAAATCCTACATTCTGACTTCTTAAAAGCTTATGTCTTTGCTAGTCAACAAAATCACTATATCCCCAGAAGAAAAAAACTCTTTTGCTGAGAATGGGTTTATCAAACTAAAAAAACTGTTTACGGATGAAGCAATCGATAAATTACGGTATCTAACTGCCGAATCCAATCAAGTAAAAAAAGTTCCCGAATCTTACAGTGGAGATTTTTCCAGACTGGGCTATGACCTAGAAAATGCCGTAACCAAAAAAATCTATTCCCACGAAAACTTTAAAAACACCCTCAAGCAATTAATCGAAAATGAATTAATCTTCACCCAAGGTGTGGGATTTGAATTAAAACCAAACAGAAAAGGATTTCATTTCCATCTCGATCTTGTTAGCTTCAACTTCATTAAACCAGAAGATTTAGCCTATTCTATTTGGATACCTCTAGTCCCCATTAATACCAAAGAGCAACATGGAGGCATGGCATATGTACCCCGAAAGGCTTATCCAACCTCTGGGTACTATGCCCTCCGGTACGAACTAATACAACACAAAGATTTTGCAGAATTTTGCCAAACCGAAGAGTTTAATTATTTTGAGTTTTTCTATGCTTCTAAAGTTGAAGAGATGGTTTTAGATAAAAATAAAGTAGAAGATAGCTTTGAAGTGGGTGATGCCCTTCTACTAGACAAATTTGTTTGGCATAGAAGTGTCCCCCTCCTGGAGGGAAAATTACCATCGAGAATGGCATATACAATGCGTTTTGTCGATTCCAAAGCCCGCTACTCTAAAATATTTCTTGATGGTCTTTACTCACTGATAAAATCGAACGGTGATGATACTTTAACTTCCTTTGGTTATAAATTAACTGACCTTAAGGATGGTGATTTAATTTCTAAAAGTAAATTCGTTTAATGCTAATTAAATAATTGCGTAGCATGAATGTTTACTCTGAATACTAAAGTAAGTAAAACCTCAAAAAAAATCAACCATGAATGTAAATACAAAAAGTTCTAACCTAAATAATCCCATAACTCCCTTTTATTCCCAAGAAGAACGACAGTTACGTGTAGATCTTGCTGCTGCTTACCGCTTGATTCACTATTATGGGATGACAGACATGATCTACACCCATATTTCCGTGCGAATTAAAGAGGAACCACCAGTATTCCTCATTAATCCCTATGGTATGATGTTCGACGAAATATGTGCATCAAATTTGGTTCCAGTGGATGCTAATGGCAACAAAATTGACCAGGCAGACGCGGAAGTAAATCCAGCCGGATTTACAATACACAGTGCTATTCATTTAGGTTGCCCTAATGCCCATGCAATCATCCACACCCATACTGTTAGTGGCATGGCTGTTGCTGCTATGGAAGAGGGTTTGTTGCCCCTTAACCAAATTTCCATGGAATTTTATAATCGGGTTGCCTACCATGATTATGAGGGCATCTCACTTGACCTGGATGAGCGAGAAAGGCTTGTGGCATCTCTGGGAGACAAGAAATGTTTAATCCTCCGTAACCATGGTCTTTTAACTGTAGGTCAAACAGTGGCAGAGGCATTCTACTACATGTACTACCTGAATAAGGCGTGCGAGATTCAGGTTAATGTGTTAAGTAGTAATTCCAAGCCGATAATACCACCACCTGAGATTTGCGAACATACAGCAAAGCAGTTCGAGGGTCCATTCCTCCAGAACAACCGAGAATTCCAACTCGTATGGCAAGCTAATCGCCGTTTGCTCGATCGACTCGATCCCTCTTATATTGACATACTCCCAGCCAAGTTACCCTAGGAAAAATCATGCCATCTTCAAATATACAAAAAAGCTACGATGTCGTTATCGTCGGTGGTGGACACAATGGACTAATTGCAGCCTGTTATCTTGCCAAAGCGGGTCGCTCAGTTTTGGTGCTAGAACGACAAGATAAGGTAGGAGGAGCAGTTGTTTCCCGCCAACTATTTCCAGGTATTGAAGCGAAACTCTCAGTGTATGCCTATCTAGTGGGAATGCTCCCACAAAAAATTATCTCAGATCTAGATTTAAATTTTAAATTCCGACAAAGAAATCCCGCTTCCTTCACTCCATTTGATAAGAATGGGAAACATAAGGGTTTATTGATTAGTAATGAATCTGAAATAGTCACTGAGCATTCCTTTAATCAACTCACCGGAAATTTAGAGGAATACCAAAGCTATTTCAAGTTTCATCAACTGCAAAAGTCTTTAGGAAAGCACATCTGGCCTTCCTTGCTTGAACCGATGCAGACCAGAGATGAGATTAAAAATCGCTTTCAGACGGAAGAAGAAAAGCTAGCTTGGCAGTTATTTATAGAGCAACCCTTGGGAGTTGCTATTGAAGAATTCTTTCAAAGCGATTTGGTGCGGGGTTTAGTATTCACAGATGGAACTATTGGCACCTTTACCCATCCCCATGACTCTTCCTTAAAACAAAATCGGACGTTTCTCTATCATATTATTGCCAATGGTACAGGGGATTGGTGTGTTCCAGTGGGTGGTATGGGGAAGCTGACAGAGGAACTTGTTGCTCAATGCAAAAAAAATCGTGTGGAGATACTCAACCATGCTGAAGTCACAAAAATAGAGCCAGACGAAGGGCAAGCAACCGTAAAGTTCCAACATAATAACCAAGAAAGCCATGTCAGTGGAAGATATGTCTTAGTTAATCTTGCCCCCAAAAAACTTTCGCAACTGTTGAGTGGGTATAATCCTCCCAACGATCCCAAAGATGAAGGATCTTTTGTCAAAATTAATATGGTTTTAAGGAAGTTACCCCGTTTGAAGGCAGATTACGATCCTGTAGAGGCATTTACTGGAACATTCCATGTCAACGAGGGTTATCAAAACATCATCGATAGCTACAAAATGGCTTGTGAAGGAGTGATACCAGAACATCCCCCTGGCGAGTTTTATTGTCATAGTTTAACGGATGATTCTATCCTCTCCCCATCTCTGAGAGCAGAAGGTTACCAGACCCTAACTTTATTTGGATTGGAAATGCCTTATAGCTTATTTGTTAAAGACAATGAAACAGAGAAACAGAAAGTCTTGGAGAGGTATCTTAATGGGGTAAATCAATATTTATTAGATCCCATAGGAGATTGTATAGCGCGGGATGAAAATGGTCAACTTTGTGTTGATGTCGCAACTCCAGTGGATGTGGAACGAGAAGTGGGCATTCCCACAGGTCATGTCTTCCATCAATCTCTTTCCTGGCCTTTTGTAGAATCAGAGGAAGAACGGGGAATGTGGGGCGTGGAGATTGGCTTTGATAATATCTTCCTGTGTGGTTCTGGAGCCAAGCGGGGTGGGTGCGTTAGTGGAATTCCAGGGCATAATGCAGCCATGAAGATTATAGGGGGTTGATGCGAAGGATTACTTGATGCTGTTTTTCAGTCTAAATTATGTATGAAAGTTTTATTGTGTAGCGATAGCGCAACACTAGCAGTGAACTTACTAGCATCACAACTATCAGACCATGAAATTATCACCTGTCCGTCAGATACTATTATCAAGTATTTAGATAGTGTTGATATTGTCATCCCTTGGATGGCTAAGATTGATGCTTCAATCATTGCCTCTGGACACTTTGGTTTAGTGCAAGAGTTTGGTGTCGGTATAGAAACTATAGACATTGAGGCAGCTACTCGTGCTGGAGTATGGGTAGCACATGTACCTGGGAGTATTTCTGGCAATGCTGATTCCGTTGCCGAACATGCCATAATGCTAATGCTCATGCTTTCGCGACACATGACAACCACACAGCAATCATCTAAAAGTGAAGACTGGAGTGCAAAAGCAGGTATTGCCTTATTGGGAAAAACAGCTTGTATCGTTGGACTTGGTGACATTGGTACAGCATTAGCGGTACGCCTAAAAGCTTTTGGAATGCGTCTTGTTGCGGTTCGGCAACACCCAGAACGTGGTGCGTTACCAGAAACAGGGATAGAAAAAGTTTACGGCTCTAATGCTCTTTCTGAAGCATTATCAATTGCTGACTATATTATCTTGTGTGCCGAGTATACTAAAAACACTCATCATCTGATTAATCAGAACACACTCGCAGCAATTAAACCTGGAGCATTTCTCATCAATGTAGCACGGGGTGGTTTAGTGGACACAGATGCCTTAGAAGCAGCACTAGAGAAGGGAGATTTAGCAGGAACTGGTCTTGATTTAGTTGACTCCCCCACGGATTCTCTTCGTCAGCAAAACGTAATTATTACTCCACACATTGCTGCCATAACCGAGGTAAGTTACGATGGTACTGCGGCTGTGGTGATTGATAACATTAAACGCTACGCACGAGGTGAACAGCCACGATATACCGTCAACACGCCTCATAAGTTACGACGCTGAGAGTGATTATCTGTTCTAATCAAACTCAGGTGCCCAAACTTCCACAACAGACAATTCCCACCCACAAAGTAATTCCGGTACTTGCAGCACATCCCCATCCTCTAGCATAACCATTACCTGATTGAGACGATAAACTTCCATGGTGCGAGTTCTCGGATCCACTAACACCCCAACTTTAGTTCCCAATTCCAGAAATTGCTGGATCTTCCGGCGTAATTTAGCCAAACTATCAGTTCTAGATTTAACTTCAAACATCAAGTCAGGAACTAACTCCGCGTAACCTTCTGTAGTGCGAGGTAAACGTTCAGCTAGGATAAAAGAAGCATCGGGAGCGCGGATATCTCCATCTTGGTTAGGTAAACGAAAACCACCACTAGAAGCAGTTACCCTGCCTAGTCTACGAGGTCGTACCCAATTTGATAACTGGGCAACAATTGCAGCAGCTACTTGATCCGATTCTAACCCTGAAGGACTCATAACAATAATTTCTCCACCCACTAGTTCCATCTGATAATCAGGATGTTGAGCTTGCAGCTTTTCTAAGTCTTTTACTGTTAAACTAGGCATTGTTAAAATCTCCTATTTATTTATAGCGGTTATTGCATTTATGAGGTACAATTATAAACCTCAAAGTCCCCCTTATTAAGGGGGATTTAGGGGGATCCCTTTTTACTTCATGGAAAATAGAATTGCTATATTTAATCAATCAACAGCAAATCCAGTATATTGGCGTTTATAAGGAGCATGATAAGCTAAGACGATATCTTCAGGGGGAACACCCCATTCTAATAATTCATTAGCAACGCCAATTTCTGTGCCATCGTGCTGTATCCAAATTTTGTCGTTTTTAAGGTCAATTTGGAGAACACAGCCTCTTAAACGCCGATTTCCATGCCACCCCACGTTCATCAGTTGATAGTGATCTCCTTGAACATCAAATATTTTTTGGACTTCAATATCTCCATATCTAGGTTTATATTGTCCATATTTATTGATGATTTTTTTGACTAATTCTCTATAGTTATTTAGTTTTTCCATTGTTTAATGACCTCCTTTTTTGGATCATAAATAATTAATTTTATTTGATATTTTTCTACTGCATTTTGAGTAAAAACCAGAGTAAAAAATACTTCGTAAACATCTTCGCTAATGGCTAAATACATTTTTCTTTCTGGTTCAATATTTTCTAATACCAGGCGATAATTAAGAAACTGTCCTAAAGCACTATGAAATTCAGCAATTAGAGAAGGACGATTAAAAGTTTTAATTTCTACAGCAATTTTTTGTTGATCTTTTTGGGCTGCAATTAATTTTTCTGCCCCTAAGTCAACATACATATCAACTCCCCCATAATCAAGATAGAGAGGATCATCAGTAATTATCCAACCTTCCTTGATTAGGGCGTTTTTAACAGTATCATGAAAGATATCTTTAGCTGGCATAGGATAAGATTTGATAACATTAGCTGATTATGATGGATAGGGGTTTGATGGTACGAAATAATGGACATTATTGTTGTTGCCTTGATCTAGTTTGGGTAGTGTTTCAGAAGTCAATTTCATTACTGATTCCTATCGGGTTATCCCCCAAAACTAAACTATCAATTTATTTAAGCAGTTGCTTTAGTCTTTGGCGAAAAGCTCGTAATGCAGGACTTCTCCCGGTCTCACGGCTTTGAGCTAAAACGTCT
Organism: Moorena sp. SIO4E2; assembly: GCF_010671945.1. Lineage (NCBI taxonomy): Bacteria > Bacillati > Cyanobacteriota > Cyanophyceae > Coleofasciculales > Coleofasciculaceae > Moorena > Moorena sp. SIO4E2. The sequence goes on along the minus strand of NZ_JAAHIE010000312.1, from coordinate 355 downwards.
GCTACCAGGTCTGGAATTGGTAATCTGGGGAAGGTCGGACTGGTGGTAACTTGTCGGTACTCACCTCCTTGCAATAGGTCAATCCTGAGTTGATTTTTTTCATAGCGCCAGAGTTCAGGCACACCTAAGTTGGCATACACATCCAGTTGAGTCTTGGAGGTAACATCCACTTCAATGGCTAGATCTGGCGGTTGGTCAAGGGTAAGATCGACGCGCCGCTTGCCTCGCATTCTAGCGTGGTTTTGGATGTAGAAGCATTGATCCGGTTCAATGCCACTGTCCATATTTTCTCCCTTGAAGGTAGTGGAACCAAAGCACTCGCAGTCGATTTCTAACTGATCAAGCAAAATTTTAA
>NZ_JAAHIE010000311.1:0-8816 GCF_010671945.1 Moorena sp. SIO4E2 | reverse complement strand
TACCGAAAACCCTGGTGAGGTTATGACCACCTTGATTCGATATTTCTACGTAGACTAGGATAGGGTTTTGCCAGGGTTTGACGCCCTGGCGACCAGGAATTGTGGAGGTTATTTTTAAGCTATCAGCGTGTCGCGTATCAGCTATCAACCATTCGCGTAGCGTGGCCAACGGCCAAGGCCAATGGCTGACCACTGACCACTGACCACTGACCACTGACCACTGACCACTGACGAATGTATTAGTTGATCAGTAGTTATTCAGATTTGAATGCAGTTAAGCTGTAATTGTTGACGTTTACACAATAGAATTCGGTCAAGCATTGGGGTTAACCAAAACTTGACCGATTTTTTTTTTATTAATATGCTGTATCCCTTGCTACACAAGGTCTATACCAATTACATCCCCCTGTCAAGACCTTTTTATGTAAATTTTTTTTGCACAATTAATCATTTCTGGGAAACTAAAGCACAATTAAGGGTGTCAGAGAAAATCCTAGTGAAATTACCTGTGAAATTTGGCTGAAACCGATTGTTGATATTCTGATATAGGAGATAATTTTGGCTGGAAAAATTGCAGCTTTAATGGTTGCTGTCCACTTAGACGCTCTGTATCTGGAAAGCGATCGCCTTGTAGTAGAGGCTATGACAGATTTTAGCCGCCTTCCTTATTTTGATGGTAAGCGAGACGTAAATCCTAATATTGCCAATATCAGCGAGGAGATTGTTTCTCAGCCGTTTCAAAATCAGAATTTGTATCTGAAAGCAGGGATTCATTTACATTGGGCGTTGCCAGATGCTTTGACCAAAGGAATTCAAGTTAGTGAGAACAATGAGACTAAAACAGTTTTTCCAGTAGTGCCTAATCGTTGGTTAGTGACACGCAGTAACAAGGAAGGATAACCAGATTGAAAAGCAATGGGTGGTAGAGAGTGATTATCTCTATGCTGAAGGGCAAGGGAGTCAGGTGGGTAGTATTGCTTATCCCATTGAGGTAAAGAATAATCAACATCAACCTTTTCGCTATTTGGGTCGCAAAATTCCTTTAGCTGCTTGGCCAAAAAATGACCCCAAGGCTGAATACTTACCGTTACTGACTGCAGTAGGTTATGGTGAACCTACTTTTGCTGCTTTTTATCCCAATTGTCATAGTGTTTTTGGGTTTCACGACGATGAATATGCTGCTGAGAATCTTGATGGACTTCAGTATGAAGTGATTGGCTGGTACAGTGAGGCACAACAGGATCATTTGAATGATTTTGTTGAAAAACTCAGAGAAACTATTCCACAGGATGAAGGGACTCCTCCCACCAATCAAGAATTAATAGAAAAAGAATTTAAGTGGAAAGTTAATCTTGAGGCTGGTCAAAAATTTCCAGAATCACTCGGCTTTATCTGCTATGCTCGCTTAAGGTTTGCCTCGCTGAATACAGTCAAATCAGATAAGCAAGCTTCTGTAGAAGTGACTGTGGGTAATACCGGTACAGAGGCATTGTCTGCTTACTTGGGTCAAAAGATTGATAGCAATTACAAATCTATTATCGAAGACCAGTTGGAAGCCCTACACCTAGCTTCTCGGCTCCAACATCAACCGCTAGATATGACTCCCAAGTTTAAAGAGGCACGACATGATAAGGGCTTTAATGCGATCGCTGCAGGGACGATGTGGACCATTCGTTTAGAAAGCGTAGGCTCTAAAACAGCTAAGGCTGAAGATGCCCATAATCAAGCACAGATTACTTTACCCGATGATTTAGCTCATCTACTCAATAAGCTTAATCTTCTTCAGCAAGACTACGATCGCGCTTGGCATGAAATAGAGTCAATGCGTCGGCAACTCTTTGCGGATTGGTATAAGTATATGCTGAGTTCCTATCCCCCGGAAGGTAGCAGAGATCAGTATCCCGATATTGATGAGGTTAAGCATTACATCGAGGTGAAGGGGATTGCACCTTTACAGGCAAAATTGACGGCAACGGGAAATCTGATGCTATCAGAGGATGATTCTGGCAAAATTACCGCTGCTTCTGCTGGGGAATCTTCCTCTACGTCGATCGCTTCTCAATTAGCTGTAGCTATTAATCAGTTACTAGAGAAAATAACGGCTCTTAATAATCAAGAAACCGTCAAGAATACTCAAGCAACTTACACCCTCAAGCAAATTTCTAGTCCCCGTTATTGGCAACCCAAGGAGCCTGTGTTACTAATGACAGGGGAAGCAGTTAAAGCTAGCCCTAGACATGGACAGGATGGACGGTTGAGGGATGATGAATTATTAGAGTGCGAGATTATCAAGGATGTGACTTTCCCGATTAGTAAAGATAGCTTTAGTGCCATTCGCGCTCAAATTAATCAATTAGAAGGAAGCAAAACGGGGGAACATATTGCCTTTAGTAATTGGCAAGAACAACCTTGGCATCCTTTTTTACTGGAGTGGGAGGTAGAAGTTTTCCCGATCCGAGAGGGCTGTAATCACAGAACTTACAACAGTAACTATGATAATAAATTTATCACCAGTAATTATGGTCTGAAGGAAAATGAGGCTGACCTGGCTTTACAGTCAGGAAAAGGGGCTATTCTCAAAGCGGCTAATGTTTATAGTGGTCGCAGTATCTTAACGCCCCATGCGGGGATTAAGCTTAAAGAGCAGTTAGAGGCTTATTTAAACAAACAAATCCTGCCAAAGTATTACGAAGCCAAGAAAATTCCCAAGGAGCAACAGAGTGATGACTATCTCAGCAACAGCGATCATATTGAGGAAATTCGAGATTGGTATAAACCGAAAAAAGCGAAAGACCCCATTTATACAGCAATTCGAGCTTATAAGGAATTGCTAAACCCGGATCTGAATAGTCTCTCTCAATCTTTGGGTGGTTTTAATGAAGCGTTACTAATGCACACGCAAACCCTACAGTTACCGATCGCTGACCCCTTAGGGTTTGCGGATTATCAGCCCTTTACAGAAGCTGTCCGGGATGTAGTACTACAGAGTATCCGCAGTGCGCCAGAACCTTTAAATGATTTTAATCCCATTCGGTCGGGGGCAATGAAGATTCTGCGGTTGCGGTTAGTGGATACTTTTGGACAGGTGAAGGAGTTGGATGTTAGCAATATCATTACTACTGAGCAGATGACAACTCCAGATACTCCCTATTTGGTAACCTTACCGCCCCGTTTGGTGCAACCCGCCCGTCTCAATTTCCGGTGGCTGTCGGCGAGTCAGGGGGAACAGGAAATGAACACTCATCCGGCCACCACTCCCATTTGTGGTTGGATATTGCCGAATAATTTGGATAATACTCTGGCTATCTATGATAATCAGGGTAAGGCTTTGGGTTCGATTAATCAGCTTGCTGAATGGGAGTCTGCACCAGGTCAGAATATTCCTATCGCAGTTGCTGATATTGGGAATGAGCATTTAAGAAAGCTAGTTAATCATATTCTGACTATCAGCAATAGCATTGCTGATCCCCCCCAACCCCCCTTAACAAGGGGGGAGTCCGTAAGTTTTCTCGATAATTTCATTTCGGCTTTAGATAGTGGCTTAGAGAATATCGACCCGGAAAACTTTGCCCAACATCAAGGTTTGGCGCTGTTGATGGGACGACCGATTGCTGTAGTGCGGGCTTCTCTTAATCTAGAATTACAGGGATTTCCCTCGGTTAACCAAGATTGGAATGTATTTTGGCAAGATTTAAAGCGTAATTCTAGGGATACTGATGGGTTTGATCAGGTTAAATTTCCCATTCGTCTCGGGGAATATCATCAATTCAATGATGGTTTGGTAGGCTATTGGCAGGAAGAAGAAGATGGTCTGAGTGAGGCGTTTTATGCTCCTCAAAGCGATTTAGAGAGAGATACAGATCATATCAAAGTTCATCATCCTGGGAATGCTTGGCACATTGATCTGAATTTAGAGAATACACCCAAACTGTTGACCATGCTGATTGACCCACGGGGTAAGGTTCATGCTACCTGCGGAATTTTGCCCACGAAAGGGATTGATATTCCACCCGATCAATATCAGGAAGCCTTAGAGAAGATTGAGATTACTTTCCTCTCGACTCCTATTCTAACTGATATGAGGGATCTGAGTGATCCAACTTTGGATAAAAAAATTAATCTACCTTTACCTGGGGAGGCGGGTTATCAATGGTCGTGGTTAGAGAAGGAACAAGAGGGATGGTTAGACGTTCCCCATGACACTATTGGTCAGGCTAATCCGAATGCAGTTTTCTCTGGCCAGCAGGCAATTCGAGAGGGCTGGCTGAAGTTGAGTCCAGCCGATAATCAAGATTAAAATAATCAAGTAATCACTGAGGAATAACGATTATGAGTACATCCTTTAAGAAAACCCATCCCCTTGATTTTAACGTGTATGAAGGTGAGGACAAAGAACCTGTTATCTTTATTGAAAATGGCACTAAGGGACAGGAGTTAACCCTGGAAATCGTCAACAATTCAGACCAACCGATTACTTTGCCCACTAAGAGTGGTGCTGTAGGTGCTGACAATCACCATTTTGAGTTGAGGTTTAGACCAGATACCTTATCTCCAGATTCCCTGCAACAATTGGTTTTGGCAGAAAAAGAAGGTTGGAGTATGACGAAACCCCCTGTAACTCAGGCGAATGGTATGGTTTCGCTGTATTTTCTAGCAACTAACAATCAAGCTTTGGGGGCGAAGCAAACTATATCTTTGACGCTTCAGCATATTAATGGGGCGGCGGCAGGAGGGGCGCGAACAACCAGGGTAGAGTTGAGGTGTCCACAGTTTACCCAGGGAGAAACCTTTAATAACTATTATCGGGAAAATCGTCTAAGTATCGTTAGTCATCGTGGGAAGAAGCATATTCCTCTTCATGTGGGGTTTGTGGGGTCTAACCGGATTTTGAATGATGGGAGTTCACCCAATCAGTTAATCTTGCGAATTACCAATGTGTTACATGAGGCTTCTAAGGCTTCTAAGTTTATTATTTCCTTTGATGTGGATAATGATTGGGCTTTGGGTACAAAAAGTCAGGTAGAGAATATTACTATTGAAGGGAAAGATTTGCGACCGAATGAGCAACCTGAAGAAGATTGGAATATCGAGAAAAACATTGAAGGAGAAACGCCTACATGGACAATAACCCATCAAAATGAAGAAGAACCTGGATTAGCTCCGGGACAGGTTGTGCAATTAACGATTAGCAATATCATTTCTTCTCTTCCGTCTGGTCAGGCGAATCTATATCTACGCTATGAAAATATTCCGGGTTATTGGGATGGAACTTTTGTTTGCACTATCGAAAAATCAGCCATTTTGTACAAGGATGGAAATGTAGGGATTGGGACAACATCACCTTCTCAAAAACTGGAAGTAGCTGGAAATGCTTTGATCGCTGGTGATTTATTTCTTAACAGTAGCGCTAATGTCTCTCTCCACTACGGTAACCGAGGTAAATTAGGTGAAACCCCCAATTTTAACCCTGATAATGACAACAACGGTTTGTGGTTAGAAGCCAGTGCAGATGGCTCCGAATCTGGTGGACTTTTCTGTAATGGAAATACCATTGTTCTCTGGAGCGCTGGCGATAACGATCTTCTGAGAGTTTACGATGAAGATGCATTCACCTCTCCTCCTCAATTTGTTATCAATAATTCAGGCAATGTGGGGATTGGGACAACATCACCTTCTCAAAAACTGGAAGTAGCTGGAAATGCTTTGATCGCTGGTGATTTATTTCTTAACAGTAGCGCTAATGTCTCTCTCCACTACGGTAACCGAGGTAAATTAGGTGAAACCACCAATTTTAACCCTGATAATGACAACAACGGTTTGTGGTTAGAAGCAAGTAATGATAATGAATCTGGTGGACTTTTCTGTAATGGAAATACCATTGTTCTCTGGAGCGCTGGCGATAACGATCTTCTGAGAGTTTACGATGAAGATTCATTCACCTCTCCTCCTAAATTTGTTATCGATTCTTCAGGCAATGTAGGGATTGGAGGGAATACCCGTTTAGGTGGTAACTTGGAAGTCACTGGAAACCTAACAATTGGAACGACGGTTATTGGAGAGCATGAGTTACGAATTTTGAAAGCCCTCGCATCCGGCTACCTTGAAGTTGACTTATACAATACCAATCAACATGAATATCTCTATGCTTCAGATTATAAACCTTATGACAGCGATCGCCGACGGGTCTTTACATGGCGGCCAGGAAACAAGCTTGGTAAGGGGCGCTGGTGTTTAAGGTTTCCTAGTTAGCTCGAACTTCAATCTCGTAGGGTGCCTTAGACGGGACAATTTGGATCAGCATAGCTCAAAATTTATCAATCCGTCCCAGGGCACCAAGCTAGAATAGAATCGGAAAATCCTTACTGCCTAAGGCCCCCTACCAACTGAACTACATGATCAAATACTGAGCGGAGTCCGCAAGATACACCTATCCTAAAGAGTAATGGCAACTGAACAACGATCGTAGCATCAGGAACATTAATATGGTGATTCAAACAGAAAAACGCTACTACACGCCCGAAGAATACTTGACATTAGAAGAGGAAGCGATAGATAAACATGAATATCGAGATGGAGAAATCATACTCATGCCAGGAGGCACGACAAATCACAATCAAATTGCGCTCAATTTCTGTCGCAAATTTCCTTTGACAATTAAGGAGCAAGACTATTATATCTATATCAATGATGTCCGCTTGTGGATAGCGCAATATCGTATCTACACCTATCCTGACGTAATGGTAATTAAAGGAAAACCAATCTATGAAGGAACGGGTAGGACAAACGTAACCAATCCTTCAATCATTGTGGAAGTCCTTTCTAAATCGACGCGGGATTACGACTGGACGGATAAATTCATATATTATCGTTCTATACCTGAATTCCAGGAATATATTTTAATTGATCAATATCGATTTTATGTGGCTCAATATTTTAAGCAAGAGGATGGACAATGGCTTTTTAATGATTATCAAGGGGGAGAAGCAGTTTTAAAGTTGGCTTCAGATGATTTTGAAGTTTCCTGTCAAGATTTGTATCAAAGGGTAGATTTTGAGTTAGATGAAGGCTGAAATTAATTAAATTAAAAAAGGAAAAACTTTTTATGATTAAACTATTAAAAAAACTAACAACTTTTGATGAATTTATTGAATGGTTGCCAGAAAATAGACGTTATGAATTACATGAAGGAACAATCGTCGAGATGCAGCCCACCGGAAAATATGAAGATATTACTGGATTTCTCACCCAAGAATTAACCTTAGAATACACCAGGATGAATTTGCCTTATCGCATTCCCCCCAAAGCTTTAGTTAAACTCAAAGATCAGGAAACGGGCTATAATCCTGATTTATTAAAAATCAATTAAACACTATTGTAGCCAATTCGGTTACATGGCTCTTAGAAATTAATAAAATCAAAGGGAAACAAGAAAATGACACCAATTGAACTGCATCGTAAAGGATTTAAAGCCTTAGTTGATGCCTTAGGATATGTAGATGCTGTCAAATTAATTGGTCAATTTTATCAAGGAAATGGTAACTATACTGAAGAACGCCATCAATGGTTAGATCAATTAACAATGGATAATATTATAGCTGACATTAAAACCTATCAAAATAATGAAATTGTAGAATAAACAAGGAGGCAAAGAGTGATGAACATTCAAAAGCGATCGCCCCCTATTCTACCCCCAATTATTTTCCCAAACCTAAGGGGGAATGAGTCATGAAAATTCCCAAGCGATCGCCCTTAATTCCACCTTCAATTCTGTTCTAAAATCCAAAGAGGTAAAGAGTCATGCTTCAAGAGGTAGTAGTAAAATTTGAGAATTCAATCAACTCAGAAAAAATTTCTCAATTTAATAAGCAAACCAAAAAACTTGCTAATTTTTTAAAAAAGGAAAAAGAAATACGATTATTTTTTGGATACTCTCAAAACTATGGTCATGTAGCAACTACACTAAAAATTATGTATAGACTTATAGAGTTGGGTTTTGATGGCGAAATTGAGTTACTAGAACCTGAAAAACGAATAATAAGAATTATTTTCCAGGATAATGATTACGATAACAGACAAGATCCGCCAGTATTTACACAAGCAGATGAAAAGCAGACACACGCTCATAGGATATCGAGATTGGTACCTGGTTTAACAAGCGAGCAGGTAAAAGACAAGAGTACATTTACACTCAACAAGCATACTATACTTGCTTTTCATGAATTGAAAGTTGATAAGATGGGAAAAGAGAAAATAGTTCCTGATCTTCCTGAAAAAGCTATTAAGCTTTGTGTAACTGGAGCTTTTGATTATACTTCAAACAAGACGGAACAATTGAAAGTTCAATATCTTTTATCTTTGGCTCCTGCACTTTATAACAAACTTGAGATAAGAAATACTATATATATTAATCAAGAGAATAGGCAAGAGGAAAAGCTTTTAGCGCCAGTGCCTGCTTCTGAAGATTCTGAAGATTCTGAAGATTCTGAACATAAAGATTTTATATTTGGGAAAGAGTTTCATAACTACGCATTTTATGTAAACCTTGACAAAGTATCAAATATTGAGAATTCTAATTTTATATGGAAAGATCCAGAGAAGCATAAAATCTTATCAGTAATTACATCATTATGTAATAATAATCAGATATTGATGAGTCCTGTCTATTATTCCGAAGGCAGAATTTTATGTTCTAACGATGAATTTTTATTGATTCCTTCCTCAAGATTATAGTTTGTTAAGGATAAAATAACAATTTGTTTTGTTTCCGATTGTTTTTTTTTCCATTGCAATAATCCAGTAATAAGATTAAATAAAAA
>NZ_JAAHIE010000310.1:0-8817 GCF_010671945.1 Moorena sp. SIO4E2 | reverse complement strand
ATTCAACAATTATCAAAGCGTAATACCATTCGCCTCTCTATGTCACCGCCTTTATTAGTGGTTGAAGTGGTTAGCCCAGGAGAGTTACAACGAGAGCGAGACTATATTGCGAAAAGAATCCAATATCAGGATTGTGCTATTCCTGAATACTGGATTGTGGACCCGGAAAGTAAAACTATATTGGTTTTAAAACTGACAGGAACAAGTTATACAGAAGTTGGTAGCTTTTCTGGTGATGAGTTAGTGTTATCTCCTGGATTTAAGGATATTACTTTAAAAGTATCTGGAGTGTTTGATATAGAAAAGTAAGTGATATTTTTATGAACAATTGACTATGAGTAGTATAAATAGTAGTTTAGATTTAAAAAATCTCTACGACATTGATGATGTCCAATGGCTAGAAGAAACGATTAAGCTCCTGAAAAATAAAGAATTTAATCAACTAGATTGGGATAACTTAATTGAGGAGTTAGAGGATTTGGGCAGAGAGAAGAAAAATGCCGTAGCTAGCCTTTTAGAACAAGTTATCCGTCATTTATTATTCCTGCAATATTGGACAAGTGAATATGATTATAATGCAGTTCACTGGCAAGGGGAAATCTATAACTTCAGAATTCAGCTCAAACGTAAACTAACGACTAATCTCCGTAATTATCTAGATAATGAACTGAGTTCTATTTATAACGATGCCTTAGGATTTGTGACGATAAAAACTCAGAATTCCGTAAGTTTACCTCCAGAATGTCCCTACTGTCTTGACCAATTACTGGATATCGAATGGTTGCCGAAGGAATAAATCAGTTTTGAATAGTCGGGAATCGGGAGTCGGGAGCGGTGCGACCCTAGGGCGATTTACTCGCCCTAGGAGGCGCGCACCGAGGGAATCGGGAATCGGGATTATACTTAAGCTACAGGCAAAACGCTATAATTAGTAATTAGCAATTAATCAAAGTTTTATCAGCAATAAAATTCTGCATTCTCCCCATCTCCCTATCTCCTCATCTCCATCTCCCCATCTCCCCATCTCCCCATCTCCCCGCGCCCCCGCCCCACTCTTTCCCTGTTCCCTGTTAAATAACAAGTAAAGTAGAGCCAAAAATGATCACATCAACTGCCACAATTACTCGGGACCCGACTATTCCTCCTTTAGAAAATGGGGATCAACTAACCCTTGCTGAATTTGAGCGTCGCTATTCCGCTATGGCTGATTTGAAAAAAGCCGAATTAATTGAAGGAATTGTTTACATGGCATCTCCTGTACGAGCAAAAAAACATGGCAAACCCCATTCTCGGATTATGACATGGTTAGGAACCTATGAAGCAAGTAGACCAGGAGTAGAAACACTCGATAACACAACTGTGCGCCTAGATGCTGATAACGAAGTGCAACCTGATGCGTTATTGAGAATAGAACAAGATGGACAATCAATCATTACTGAGGATGATTATGTAGAAGGTGCGCCGGAGTTAATCGTAGAAATTGCGGCTAGCACTGTTTCTATTGATTTACATAAAAAATTAAACGTTTATCGTCGTAATGGAGTACAAGAATATTTGGTATGGCGAGTTGATGATGGTGAATTTGATTGGTTTCGGTTAAGGGAAGGGGACTATACTCAACTGGAAACCAATCCTGAGGGCATACTTTGTTCAGAAATTTTCCCTGGATTATGGTTAGATAAAGCGGCGTTATTAGCCGGAAATTTAGCCAAAGTTTTAGAAATATTGCAGCAGGGATTACAGAGTCAGGAGTAGGGAATCGGGAGTCGGGAGTCGGGAGCGGTGCGCGACCCAAGGGCGATTTACTCGCCCTAGGAGGCGCGCACCGAGGGAATCGGGAGTCGGGATTCTACTTAAGCTACAGGCAAAACGCTATAATTAGTAATTAGTAATTAATCAAAGTTTTATCAGCAATAAAATTCTGTATTCTCCCCATCTTCCCATCATATCATGTCCGGTTGAATACTTATACTAGGGGCAAAAACAAGGCAGAAGTCAGAAGGCAGAAGGCAGAAGGCAGAAGTAAAGGAGTAAGGTTTCAAGGGATAAAGTTTTTTATAACTAATTATCCGAACCTGATATCACCCCATCACCCCATCACCCCATCACCCCATCACCCCATCACCCCATCACCCTATATCTTTCCCGATTCCCGATTCCCGATTCCCGTTCCCCTCCTGGGAGGGGTTAGGGGTGGGTTCCGATTCCCGATTCCCTGTTCCCTACTCCCTAACTATCTCTTTTTTAGTCAAACACATCGCTACTCCTTTTTCATAGTAGGCAACTTCATTAATAAATACTGGCCAAACGGTGGCTTCTTCTTCATAGTAAATTGTGGTGCCATCGAAGGTAAGAAACATGGGGTCACCAGGATTAAGTTCTTGATAATCTCTGCCCTGGAGCTGAGGATGAATCATACCTTCTAGTTCACCAGCTTCGTTTCTGGGATAGTCAACTACTTTTAAATAGTGATAAATGGTTAGAGGATAAGTGTTTGATAATAGTTTACCGTTATTATAGTCTTCAATATAATCTAACGTGGCGTGAATTAAGGCTTCAGTTTTTTGAAAAATAGCGCCCTTGAGACTAGCTGGTGCAATGGGACCGACTTCAATACAACACCCGAAGTTAGATAGGGATCTTAGAAAGGTATTTTCTTTACCTGGTTCAATGGAACTATAAACTCTAACTAAGGGGTCAAGGGAACTCAGATAAGCAGCGAGTTGCAAATTAAAGGGGTCGTTGTTGACGAGAATTATAGTAAACCCCATATTAGCACTGGTACTGTGCAAATCTAGAATAAAATCTACCTTGGAATTGCCTTTTGGCCCTAGGGTTTGAGCTATCTCTTTGGCTCTGGTTTGTTCATAGAAAGAAAGCTCGGAATTTTCCAGGTCACTTTTAGCAAAGCAGCGGTTTAAGTCTGTATCAATATATCTCCTGGCAGCTTGAAAGGCTTGGGGATTACCGATCAGTGTCGAGGTTTCAAAACTAGGTCTAGTGATTAATTCTGGAAACTTATCAAATTTTTTGACTAGGTATACACCGGTAAATTCATTACCGTGGGTTCCTCCTACAATGGCGACTTTGTTAATAGTTTTACGGTTGTTTGCTTCAGAATTACTCATGGGTGGTTGGTATATGGATCTAATTTAAGGGAATCGGGAATCGGGAATCGGGAATCGGGAATCGGGAATCGGGAATCGGTAACAGGGCGCGGGGAGTGTGGGAGGTGTGGGGAGGGTGGGGAGATGGCCAGATGGCCGGATGGGAACAGGAAAAGTGTGGGAAGTGTGGGGAGATGGGGAGATGATAGCGTTGCCTGTAGCTTAAGTACATTACCGACTCCCTCGGTGCGCGCCTCCTAGGACGAGTAAATCGCCCTTGGGTCGCACCGCTCCCGACTCCCGACTCCCGACTCCCGATTCCCGATTCCCTACTGAGAGTAATCTTGGCATTCTATCCTAGGAAAACGCAAACCTCTTATTGTTGTTGGAAAAATCCGATTACTAAACTTATGCTTTCAAGTACTACCCATGCCCTGAAAGAATGGGGTGTTGCGGTTGATGCCTTAGAAGCGGGCAAAACGATTATGCTGTTGCGCAAAGGGGGTATTCGTGAACAGGGCAACTGCTTCAGCGTGGCTCACCACCAGGTTTTACTCTACCCTACCTATGAGCATCAAAAGCCTAATTTGCTTAAACCTGACTATGCTGAACAAGTGAAACCTGTGCCCTCAGGTTGGCACCCGGAAACTGTTCGGATTGGTAGCTGGGCGTCTATTACTGATATTTTGCCGGTAACGGAGCAATCTACTATTGCTGCTCTGCTACCCTATCATATTTGGAATGAACAATTTGCCAGTGAGCGTTTGAAGTGGAAGCCACGTCAACCTTTATATGTATTGCTGTTGCGTACTTATCAGTTACCTGAGCCTGTGATCACTCCCTACCACCAAGAGTACGGAGGCTGTCGCTCATGGATTGATTTAGTTGAACCGATTTCTTACCAGGGAGTTGTACCGGTTTGGAATGATGGGGAGTATATCGAACAAGTCAGAGAAATTCGCAGTCTGATCGAGGATTGACTGGGAGCAACCACGCCACTTGCTCTGCGCACTCCCCCCAGTGGGCGCAGGGTCATCAAAGAAGATGGGTCTGAAACCCCGTCCTTCTAGGACGGCTTTGTGCTAAGATAGAAACGACGCAATGACCTAAAAAGAAAAGGTGAGATTCCTGGTAGTGGGACCCTTTGGTTAAAAGGTGGTTCACCGAAATGGAGACCCGGTTAAAGACTCCAATCCCAGCCCTCTATAAGCAAATAGTCTTTAAAGTCACGGGAATCAAACACTTTAAAAGTAGACTCAATGACAATATCTTGTCGGAGAGAGTAGAGGCAATTGGCACCGCCAAGTGGACTGCCGATTTCTTGGTACTACGGTACGGGAAGTCGATGTGGTTGTTACGAGCAATGCCCTTTTGGGTAACTCCTCGCTTTGAATCCCCGCGCGTTTACGCCGGGGAGTGTCAAAAGTGGATCCTAATTTAATAGCTCTGTCCGATCTGATACCCTTCTAGGTAAACTGGACTGTCGCTAGCTTCGGTTTGTCTTTCGAGACCGGCTAGGAGTCCTTGATTAAATAAAACGTATTCGATTGTGTCTGGGCTATAGCAATTGTATTGATAAACTAGGGTGGATACAGAGTAGGCTATATGATCGAAATTCCTAGACATAATGGATTTGCCTCCAATGGATACATTAATGGATAGATTGATACAGCTGCAGTTTTAGGGGTAATCAATGTTGTAAGTGACAGCTATGCTTCAAGAGTAATACGGGGAATATATCCGGGACATTACCCACGTGGGTGATTTTATTGTGGCTAAGGAATTGGCAAGGTATAGCAGAAGTCAGAAGTCAGAAGTCAGAAGTCAGAAGTCAGAAGTCAGAAGTCAGAAGTCAGCAGTCAGAAGTCAGAAGTCAGAAGTCAGAAGTCAGCTTAAAATAGGGGATTGACCTGTGGTCACCCTACGCGATGTTCCTTTGGATGTTTGCGATGTTCCTTTGGAACCGCTTCGCGAACGCAAACATCCAAAGGAGTCGAAGAAGTCTAGCTATTGATAGCAATAACTCTATAAAATTATCTCTGTGCCCTTTGTGCCAGAGTCATATGCCCACTAATTCCTCTACCTCCTTTTCCCCAGAAGAGATTGCTGCTGAAGGGTTAACCCCTTCTGAATATGAAGAAATTGTCCAGCGCCTAGGGCGTCATCCCAATAAAGCTGAACTGGGAATGTTCGGTGTGATGTGGTCGGAACATTGCTGCTACAAGAACTCCCGTCCTCTACTCAAGCAATTTCCCACAGAAGGCAAACGTATTCTAGTCGGTCCTGGGGAAAATGCTGGTGTTGTAGACTTAGGTGATGGGCTACAACTGGCCTTTAAAATCGAATCCCACAATCACCCCTCAGCGGTAGAACCGTTTCAAGGAGCTGCTACCGGAGTAGGGGGGATTCTACGGGATATTTTTACCATGGGAGCTCGCCCGATTGCGGTCTTAAACTCTCTGCGCTTTGGGAGTTTGGATAATGCCAACACTAGACGATTGTTTAATGGGGTAGTAGCAGGAATCAGTCACTATGGCAATTGCGTGGGTGTCCCTACAGTAGGGGGTGAAGTTTACTTTGACCGGGCATACACTGGTAATCCCTTGGTGAATGTCATGGCCTTGGGACTGATGGAAACTCCAGAAATTGTTACCTCTGGAGCCTCTGGGGTGGGGAATCCTGTGCTCTATGTCGGGTCCACTACCGGTAGAGATGGCATGGGAGGGGCAAGTTTTGCTAGTGCGGAACTGACGGATCAATCCCTAGATGACCGCCCAGCGGTGCAAGTGGGGGACCCGTTCCTAGAAAAGTCTCTAATTGAAGCCTGTCTTGAGGCATTTCAAACCGGTGCCGTAGTAGCTGCTCAAGATATGGGAGCCGCTGGCATAACCTGTTCTACTTCAGAAATGGCAGCTAAAGGGGGCTTGGGTATTGAGTTCGATTTAGACCTGGTTCCAGCGCGAGAAACGGGTATGGTGCCTTATGAATACCTGCTGTCGGAATCCCAAGAACGAATGCTGTTTGTTGCCCACAAGGGTCGAGAACAAGAACTGATAGATATTTTCCACCGTTGGGGACTCCATGCTGTGGTAGCAGGTAAGGTAATCGAAGAACCTTTGGTCAGGATTTTGTTCAAAGGAGAGGTAGCAGCAGAAATCCCAGCTACTGCTCTAGCAGATAATACTCCAATTTATCACCGGGAGCTATTGACAGAACCACCAGACTATGCATTGAAGGCTTGGGAATGGCATGGGAAATCCCTCCCTCCCTGTAATGTTACAGGTATTGAGATTAACGGTAAGCATCACACTTGGAATCAAATCTTACTTCAACTCCTAGATACTCCAACTATTGCGTCGAAACGTTGGGTTTATCGCCAGTATGACCACCAAGTCCAAAACAATACCTTAATTCTGCCAGGAAATGCTGATGCTGCGGTGATTCGGTTACGCCCTTTACAAGGATTGAACGTTGAACGGTTGAACGTTGAACGGTTGAACGTTGAACGGTTGAATGTTGAAAGGTTGAATGTTGTTCGCGAAGCGTGGCCGAAAGGCCAAGGTTCAACCGAAACTAACCTGCAACCTGCTAACCTACCCTACGGGAACGCCAAAGGCGAACAACCTGCTAACCTGCAACCTGCTAACCTTCAACCTTCAACCAACCTACCCTACGGGAACGCCAAAGGCGAACAACCTGCTAACCTTCAACCTTCAACCAACCTACCCTACGGGAACGCCAAAGGCGAACAACCTGCTAACCTTCAACCTGCTAACCTTCGATCTGTAACCTCTAATGCTGGTGTGGCGGCAACTGTAGATTGTAATTCCCGTTATGTTTATCTTGACCCCTATGAAGGGGCAAAGGCTGTGGTAGCAGAAGCAGCACGGAATCTGAGTTGTGTGGGTGCAGAACCTTTGGCAGTAACGGATAATCTGAATTTTGGTTCTCCAGAAAAGCCTGTGGGTTACTGGCAACTGGCTTCTGCTTGTGCAGGAATAGCAGAGGCTTGCCGGGAAATGGGCACTCCTGTGACTGGGGGTAATGTTTCCTTGTATAACGAAACCATTGATAGTGACGGCAATCCTCAGTCGATTTACCCTACGCCAGTGGTGGGGATGGTGGGATTAATTGCTGATATTACTAAAACCTGTGGTCAAGGTTGGCAAGCTGAAGGGGATTTAATCTATTTATTAGGATTGGGGACTAAATACTGGGAAAATAGTCAATCCCAAATTAAATCCCAAATTACATTAGGTGCGTCCGAGTATCTGGCAACGATTCATGGCATGGTTGCGGGCAAGCCACCAGTAGTGGATTTTGATTTAGAGCGTCGTATCCAAACGGTAACGCGAGAGGGTATCGGTCAAGGTTGGATAAATTCTGCTCATGACTGTGCTGAAGGGGGATTAGTGGTGGCTTTGGCTGAATCCTGTATCCCAGGTAAGTTGGGGGCAGACATTACTCTAGGCTATAGGTCCGAGTCGTTAGACCTGCGCTGGGATGAAGTGCTCTTTGGTGAGGGGGGGAGTCGGATTCTGGTTTCTGTAAGTCCTCAACACCAAACAAGTTGGGAATCTTATCTACAGCAAAAGTTAGGGGATGAGGGATATTGGCAACAACTGGGTGTTGTTCAAGGGGAAAATGCTGGTTTACGAGTACTGGTGGGCAATGGTCAGTGTGTGATTGAGGTGACAGTTCAGGAGATGTATGATTGTTGGGAGAATGGGATTGAAAGGCGTTTGAGGGTTTAGGAGGGAATCGGGAATCGGGAATCGGGAATCGGGAATCGGGAAACAATCTTGTTTACCTTATTATGATGAGAAACGGTTTAGCGATGTTCCTCTGGAACCGCTTTGGGATTGACCTTGGCCTTTGGGCCACGCTACGCGAACGCAATCTTTAAAAACCTTAAGGTAAGCATTCAGCTATCAGCTTATGCCCATAGCGTAACCTCCTTGAGGTGCTTTTGAATAAAATAAGCTGACGGCTGACGGCTGATGGCTGAATGCTTACACCTTAAGCAGGAATTGGCTGGATAGGGATTGGCTGACAAGGGCTTTGCTAAGATAGCATAATTCAGTTTTCTCATACTCAATGACCAATCCAAGAGCCGATTACGATAATCCCTGGAAAGAAGCGCTTTCCATCTATTTTGAATCCTTCATGGCATTCTTTTTTCCCGAGATTGATCGTAACATTGACTGGGAAAGAGGCTATGAATTTCTTGATACAGAATTCCAACAGGTGGCTCGAGATGCAGAAATTGGCAGCAGGGAAGCCGATAAACTGGTCAAAGTTTGGCGACAAGACGGTGAAGAAACGTGGGTACTGATTCATGTGGAAGTACAGAGTCAGGCTCAGTCAGTCTTTGCGGAAAGGATGTACGTCTACAACTATCGCATCTTTGATATGTATCGACGGAAGGTAGTCAGTTTAGCTGTTCTCGCTGATGATGAAGAGTCTTGGCGACCAAGTGAATACAATTACGAGATTTGGGGTTGTCGAGTTTTATTGCAGTTTCCAGTAGCTAAGCTGTTAGATTATCAGCTGTCTAAACTAGAACAAAGCACTAATCCTTTTGGGTGCGGCTCTTTTAAAAGTACGGTAGACTAGATCTCAGTAAAACTGACAAATTAGTCAGAGTAATAGTTTGAGTCAATACCTCCTGGTGGGTGACCAGCTGAAAAAGTCAGCAGTAGTTCAGGAA
>NZ_JAAHIE010000031.1:0-33033 GCF_010671945.1 Moorena sp. SIO4E2 | reverse complement strand
TCTTTGTACAAAGATGGCCTTCCTTTGATGAAACGACTAATTCAAGCTCGTTGCTCTATTACTGCTCCTCCTACTCTTCCGATACCTCTCTAAACCTGACCAAA
The DNA here is from genome assembly GCF_010671945.1 of Moorena sp. SIO4E2. Lineage (NCBI taxonomy): Bacteria > Bacillati > Cyanobacteriota > Cyanophyceae > Coleofasciculales > Coleofasciculaceae > Moorena > Moorena sp. SIO4E2. The sequence continues at coordinate 32,929 of NZ_JAAHIE010000031.1, read as the reverse complement.
CGTCTTTCCAAAAGAGCCACACCCAAGTCATTTGTCAGAAGTCAAACTCTTGCGCTTCTTGATGCAGTCGCTCATGGGGGAAACCCCCAAGACCGCTTAGGTGCGCTTTCCGTTGGCGAATTAAATTCGCCACGGGTCGCACCTCTGCATCGCTTACAAAGGGTGTGAGACTTTTGTCATGTCCTAACTGCCCTGGCGACTGCTATAGCAATAGAGTGGCGGGCTGCTGCTTTCGATATCGATTTTGTAGGAGTATGGCTGGTCAGCTCACTCCTGATCAAAAATACTCTTGGCTTTTATATGTTGCAGATGCTGATCTTCGAGTTGGTCTGGCTAGTTACGGGAGTCGTGCTATTATACACCAATCCGGCTCAGAGTTTAGGGTAGTGGGCTTTCGGTTATCTTGATTCTTGAGGTTAGATTCGTTACCCTTGCACCGGTTACTGACTCTAACTAAACTGGAGAGCATAGTTGGCTTCGCTGCACTAAAGCGCGATGATGATTGGCTTGATTGGTCTAGCTAATCGCATTTCAAGGATACTACTGTGGGCTGCCCTTGTCAGTGACCAGATTGCCCTGCACGATGATGGTGCCAACAAGGCGTGAGGTTTTTCCCGAGACTTGAGCAATTTTGCATCTACTTGATAGACTGGGGCATCCCATGAGATAATAGTAAATTGTGTTTAATTGTAATATTTGAGTTCTTAGAAAAAAAACTATGGCAAGTAAGAAAGGTGTCCGAATCGTTATTACTCTAGAATGTACTGAATGTCGCAGTTACTCCAATAAGCGCTCGGCTGGTGTTTCCCGCTATACCACTAGGAAGAATCGCCGTAACACATCATCACGTCTGGAACTGAAGAAATTTTGCACCCATTGCAACAAGCACATGATTCACAAAGAAATCAAATAGATTTGGTCCTTGGTCATTTGTGAATTGAATTTGTTAATTGAAAATGGACTATTGACAAAGAACAAGCAACAAAGAACAAGTATTCAGCTTATGTGCTACGCACACGCGTGCGCGTTCAGCGGTCAGCTATCAGCGGTCAGCTCAAGTAACTCAGCTTAAACCAATGCTTACCTGTTTTATTGTAAGCATTCAGTGGTCAGCCGTGAACATTGGCCTTTGAGTCACGCTACGCGAATGGCTCACTCTACTTCAGGTGCCGTCAGAATAAAAGAAACCTAAGCAGCTTAAGTAGCGTGCTAATAGCTCATAAGCTGATAACTGATAGCCCATAAGCTGATAACTGATAACTGATAGCTGATAGCTGATAGCTGATAGCTGAATACTTACCAAAGAACAAATGACTATAATCAGTAACCAGTAACCTAAATAACCAATCACCAATCACAACCAATCATGACTTACTTTCGTAAACGTCTCTCTCCGATCAAACCCGATGAACCGATCGACTATAAAGATGTTGAGTTGCTGCGCAAGTTTATCACTGAACGGGGAAAAATCCTACCCCGCCGCATTACTAATCTAACGACTCAACAACAACGAAAGCTAACCACAGCCATTAAGCGAGCAAGGTTCTTGGCTTTGCTACCCTATATTAATAAAGAAGGTTAAGGTGAACAATCACGGTCTTCCTCTGGGATATTTCCCGTGTGAAGAATGAAATATCAAATAAGAAGGATGAAGGATGAAGGATGAAGGATGAAATGGGGTGATCGATGGCTGAGGCGCGCGATGCAGTGGCCTCACGGGGAATTCCCCCACTCGCGCTCTGCATCAAGACATGGTTAACTAAAAACTTGCGACCCAACCAGGAGTTACACTGACCACTGACAACTTCAGACTTCAGACTTCAGACTTTAGACTTGACCCCGTCTGCCGAGTTGGGTATCTCAACAACACAGGATAGACTGGGGGGAGGTGGATTTGGTAAACGCTACCCGGGTTATCAGAACTGGTGGAAAAGGGAACACTAATCGAATTTCGCTTACAAGGAGAACGCCATCTCGCTGTTGTCGATCGTCCAGAGGGCAAGAACCACTTGATTGCTTTGGATCAACGGGGGAAACTGCACAAGCTCCATCCTCGACAAGTCACCTACACAGTGGCAGATTCTACTTATGAGCCATCACAAATACCAGAGTTTATTGCTCGAGTACAACCCTATCTAGACCCAGATAGCTTAGAATTAGCTTGGGAATTACTGGTGGAAGAAGGAGAGGCGGTTACCTGTGCTGACATGGCACAGTTATTATTTTCTGAGCAAAGTCCACCCCAGTGCTATGCGGCACACTGTATTCTGTTTGAAGACAAAATCTATTTTAAACAAAAAGCACAAACCTATGAACCCCGCTCCGCTAGCATGGTGGCTGAAATCAAGCATCAACTGGCAGCGGCTCAATCAAAGCACCAGGAACAAGAAGAATTTTTGAAGCGAGTACAGCAAAAGTTAGGGGGTGAGCAAGTAGAGTGGGTTGATAGCGATCGCACTCGCTTTGATGCTCTAGAACGGTTCGTTAGTGAACCAGATAAACCATCTCGTGCAGTTCAGGAAACTCTGGAAGCACTAAAACGCCCTCAAAACCCAGAAAATGCCTTCGATTTATTGATAAATTTGGGTTTGTGGCGTCCTCACCAGAAGTACTTGCTGCGTCATAAAATCCCAACTCAATTTCGTCGTGAGGTACTCGAATTGACCCAGCAATACCTGGCAAATCCTCCTACTGACCCAGATTCAGATCGCTTGGATTTAACTCATCTGAAACTCTACACCATAGATGATGAAAGTACCCAAGAAATAGATGATGGTTTGAGTATAGAAGATCTAGAGGATGGCACTCAGCGTCTGTGGATTCACATCGCTGACCCAACCCGCTTGGTAATGCCAGGGGATAATCTTGACCTAGAAGCACGACGGCGTAGTACCACCATATATCTACCCACGGGCATGATTCCCATGTTCCCATCGGAACTGGCAACTGGTCCAATGAGTTTGGTTCAAGGTCAAGTCTGTGGCGCACTCAGTTTTGGCGTGATCTTGGATCAAGATGGTGCCATCTATGACTATCAGATTCACCCCAGCCTGATTAAACCCACCTATCGCCTGACTTATGAAGATGTAGATGAAATGTTGCAGTTAGGGGTACAGGCAGAAACAGAACTGTTTGCGATCGCTAACTTGGCTGTGCGTCGGCAAAAGTGGCGCAAGTCTCAGGGGGCGATTAGCATCCATATGCCAGAGTCGGTAATCAAGGTGGGAAATGATGACCAAATTACCATTGAGGTGTTAGAAGATTCACCATCACGGCAAATGGTGGCAGAAATGATGATTCTGGCAGGTGAAGTGGCTGGACGCTATGGTCAAGCGCACCAAATTCCACTACCATTCCGAGGACAACCCCAGCCAGAACTTCCATCCCAAGAAGAACTGCTGCTATTGCCAGCCGGTCCAGTGCGGTTCTGTGCCATGCGTCGGTGTATGCCTAGAAGCGAAATGAGCATTACCCCAACACGCCACGCTAGTTTGGCTTTGGAAACTTACACCCAGGTAACCTCTCCGATCCGCCGCTACACTGACTTAATGACTCATTTCCAGCTGAAAGCTCATCTACGGGGTGACCCCCTACCCTTTGAAGCTGAAGATTTGCTCGAAACGATGCAGAGTGTAACCAGAACAGCTAAGGATGCTAGTGAAGTAGAACGTGATACCAACAAATATTGGGGATTGGAATATTTGCGGCGTAACCCGAATCAGGTTTGGCAAGTATTAGTACTCAGTTGGTGGCGAGAAAACGAGAATAAGGGCAACATTCTCCTAGAAGAGTTAGGTCTAGAATTGCCCATGCGTTTCCAGCGTTCGGTTCAATTAGGCGATCGCTTACACGTCAAAGTCAGTCATGCTGATCCCCGTAAAGAAGTTATTCATTTTCAAGAACTAGCGAACTCAGAGGCTCAGCTTCCTTTTAACTCAAAGCTAGAAGATGGCTCAGCTTCTGCTGTGAACAGATTCGCGTAAATCTCTGTCCTTTTATAAAAATCCCCCAAAGCCGAAAACCCCGTGTCTAATGACCGGGGATGAAGGCTCACAGCGGCTTGACGCGCCTAGAAAAATATTTCAGGAAAATCCGGAATTTTAGTCTGGATGTTGTAAAATAAGGGAGTGAACAGTTTAGGTCCCAGACGAAACCTTAGAATAGGGTCGCCTTTATGGTTTGTCGGCTATGGAAAAAGGGTTAAAACTGTTGTTATAAGGCGACCCTATTCTTACGGTAACTTTAAGAAGCTGATGATCATTTTAGAGTTCAAGGCGAAAGGAAAAAAACATCAATACTCTGGGATCAACGAGGCTATCCGGACAGTCCAGTTCATCCGTAATAGCTGCCTCAGGTATTGGATGGAAAATAAAGGGGTCAACAAATTTGACCTTAATAAGTACAGTGCAGTCCTTGCTAAAAACTTTCCTTTTGCTAATGAATTAAACTCTACTGCTCGTCAGTCTAGTGCTGAAAGAGCATGGTCATCAATTGTTCGATTCTTTGATAACTGCAAGAAAAAAGTACCTGGAAAGAAAGGTTTTCCTAAGTTCCAGAAAAACTGCCGCTCAGTGGAGTATAAACAGTCTGGATGGAAGTTATCCCCTGACAAGAAGTCAATCACCTTTAGTGATAAAAAGGGTATTGGGAAGCTTAAGCTTAAAGGTACATGGGACTTGTGGCGCTTGGATAAAAAGGAAATAAAGCGAGTCCGTATAGTTCGCCGGGCTGATGGTTATTATGTCCAGTTTTGTGTTTCAGTTGATATCAAAGAGGAACTAGAGCCAAGTGGGACAGCTATCGGCTTGGATGTTGGACTAAAATATTTTTACACTGATTCCGCTGGAAAAACTGAACCAAATCCCTGCTTTTACAGAACGGTAGAAAAACGCCTTAAGTTCTACCAGCGTCGAGTTTCTCGCAAGAAGAAAGGCTCATCCAATCGAAATAAAGCAGTTAATAGACTAGGCAGACAGCACCTTAAGATAAGTAGGCAACGTGAAGAGAACGCCAAGAGACTGGGAACGAAGTTACCGTTAGAATAAAGAAGCCTTTATGGTTAGTCGGCTATGCATAAAAGGGTTAAATCTTTGTTATTAAGGCTTCTTTATTCTAAGGTTTCGTCTCCGGCGCGCTGCGTAATCTGTTCTAACGATCTGGTCGCCTAGGTCGACTTAAGAGCCAAGAACCTAGTAAAAAATCACTGCCTCGCTAAGTCTATTAATGATGCAGGTTGGTATCAGTTTAGGAAATGGATGGAGCACTTTGGCACCAAGTTCGGAAAGGTAACAGTTGCAGTAAATCCTGCATATACCAGCCAAAACTGTTCCAATTGTGGCGAAGAAGTTAAAAAGTCCCTATCAACTAGGACTCATACGTGCAAGTGTGGTTGTCAGTTAGATAGAGACCACAACGCCGCAATAAACATCCTTAAGAAAGCCTTGGGTACGGTGGGGCACACCGGAACCTGGATCTTAAAAGATCTAAACGCTTCAGGAGAATCGGCCTCTACTGTTCTTGGTTCCGGCCAGGTTCAGCAAGCTGGCTCGTTGAATGAAGAATCCCCGCGTATGCGCGACCGGGGAGTGTCAAAAAACTAGAAAGCTTGCTTTGATGTCTCGACATAAGTACAAGAGATTAAAACACCAAATCATCCGGGTACCGAGCCGTTGGTACTTCTGCCTATCTTTGGCTATTACCATCCTGCTGGGATGGCTTGGTGTAGCAGTAGCACAAGATAGTAACACGAATAATTTCACTAACCTGTCTACTATCTGGTTGTTAGTTTCATCTTTTCTAGTCTTTTTTATGAATGCTGGCTTTGCCATGTTAGAAGCCGGGTTATGTAGACGGAGAAATGCGACTAATGTCTTGGCTAAAAATTTGATAGTTTTCTGTATATCAGCCTTAGCCTTTTGGCTAGTTGGCTTTGGCTTAATGTTTGGTGATGGCATCACTTACAGTTGTGTTCCAGGAGAAAATAATAGTTTAAGTTTAGTGGGTCAAAAGGGGTTGTTTTTTAATCTTCCCTTTCCCCAATTTGGAAATCTTGGTTTTCCAGAATCAGGATTTAATTGTCTCAATCAAGATTGGTCTAATCGCTCCTTTGCGGCTCTATTTTTATTTCAGTTAGTCTTTGCTGGAACTGCAGCCACTATTGTTTCAGGAGCTGTTGCTGAACGGGTAAAATTCTGGGCATTTCTCCTATTTAGTTTTTTCCTGGTTGGTTTTATCTATCCCGTAACCGGTCACTGGGTTTGGGGACACTATGGTTGGCTAGCCAAGGCGCTAAAATTTCATGATTTTGCGGGTTCAACTGTAGTCCATAGTGTTGGTGGTATGGCTGGCTTGGTAGGGGCTTGGCTACTAAAGCCACGACAAGGTCGTTTTGGCTACAATTTAAGAACAGATAGATATGAAGGTCTCGAAACTGAAAAGTTCTCTGCCGATAATCTGGGTTTAGCCACCTTAGGCTGCTTAATTCTTTGGCTGGGCTGGTTTGGTTTTAATGGTGGCTCAGCAAAGGATCTCGATTATGTAGCTAATACCATCACAACTACCATGATGGCAGCAGCAGCTGGTGGAATATCCAGCGTATTTTTTAGTCCAATTATCCTGGGAAAACCCAGTCTAGCCTCAATTATCAATGGCATTTTAGGTGGGTTGGTGGGAATTACAGCCTCAGCTGCTTTTGTAGATATCAAAAGTGCATTTATAATTGGCTCTATCAGCGGTATTTTTGTCCTTTTAGGCGAATATTTTCTACAAGTTTGGAAAATTGACGACCCCGTAGGTTCGATTCCTGTTCACCTTTTCTGTGGATTTTGGGGAACGATTGCCTTAGGAATCTTTAGTAGCAATAGTTCTCTGTTGTACTCGGAACTTGATGTATATGACGATCCATTATTACAAGTGTTGTGTCAGTTCTTAGGCTGGCTGATTATTATCATTGTAACAGCTCTATTGAGTTTATTAGGTTGGCTATTAGTTAGCCTAATTTTATATTATGCAAGCCATATCAATGAGCGGATTAGCGGCAAACAACGCCATAGGAAACAATTACGTCAAACCCAATATTTTCAATTGGGAGAATTTATCTTAACTATTTTTGAAATTGCTCGTCGAGGAATTAGGGTATCTTTGGAAGAAGAAATCAGTGGTAGCGATGGAGTTTTTTATAATCCTTAGAAGAATCTGGCTTATCAGTAAATAGCTAAGTCTTTAAAAGTAGGCAATAAAATAAATTTTTATTGACTAAAACCAGTCTATTAAGTTAGATTAATTAGTTAAATTAATTAGTTATTTAGTTAACTGTTTGCTAAAAATCCATGCATGAATTTCCTATTCCCTGTTCCCTGTTGCCACAACTACTGATTTAACAATTTAATTTAACAATTTAACAATTTAACAATTGATTACCCCAAATATTTAGCAGCTGGACAATCTAATTTTATTAGATAGTTTCTCAACCAATTAGCATAATTCTCATTATTCCTATCCCATCGACGGAAAAAACGTGGAAGAGATTTTTGTTTAAACTGGTAGTAACGCTCTGATACTTGACAAAGATTTATAGTAGCTTGCTTGAATTCACCTTGACTAGCGAGCTCTTCTATAGCATAGGAAAACTGCAATTGATCTAACATTGACTGACATAGCTTGGGAAAAGCACTATTTTGACTCTTTATCTTTCTAAGTTGCTCTATTTGTTCTTTTCTGGTAGTAAATTGGCGTCTGCATATGTCCTCAGAAGCAAGGTTTTTTAGTTGATCGTCTGCTCTTCTAGCACTAGTACACTGAAATACACCAAAGGTAATGACTAGAAACAAGGCGATCAAGCCACCCCAAAAACTAATGGGTGATGGGATTCTGCTAGCTGATGAGGTAGCCAAGGTTGTGGCTTGGTCTGGCTCTAAAGGTACTACAGTTGATTGGTTGGGCTCGTCAGTTGTTAGATCTGGGTGTTTGGGTTCATCAGTTGTCAGCTCTGAGTGTTTAGGCTGGTCAGTTGTGAGATCTTGGTCTTGAGTAACTGGGGTGATTGGTAGGTTAGGAAAAGCAATGGCGATGGCTTGATCAGTAGCATCTGTCGTCAGCTCAGATGCCAACCAATAGTCTGTACTGGTCAACTGTGCTAACTCTTGAGCTACCCAGCTGTGATTAAAAACAACCTCATAAATACGGTTAGAAACTTTTAAATTTCCCCCCTGGTTAATCACCACACCGGAGTTGAGCAACACTTTTTGTTCCCAACTGTCATTTGCCATCATGACTCCCTGCAAAATTTTCTGATATAGCCGCAGGAATTGTTCTTCGAGCAAGAAACTACGAATATCTTGCAGAAGTTCAGCGGCTTCCTGAGTTTCCCAATTTTCAACGAAGTGAGTTTTGACTAGTTCTTCGACTTTGAGAGCTTCCTCACCAACAGGGATGGGAGATTTAGAGTCAAGGATAACTTGACAAAGCTTCTGGGTCAAAAAAGGCTGAGAGCCAGTCCATGCCAGTACCTCGTCTAAGACAACATCAGGGTTACTCAGATGCTCAGCCAATGCGAGTTTGAATGGTTCGAGGATTTTAGCCACCTCAGGTTTATCCTGCTTAGAGGTCATTTCATTCCTTGTGTATTCCAGACTATTTTTCCTTCAAACATATTTTGTGATAGTCTTGAATTTTCGATCAAGATTAACAAGGAATTTCTATGATCTACAAGCCAGGTTATGGGTAAGATATGGGGTGTAAACTACATGTCCACTACATGTCCATTACATCCAACCCCTCTGATGGCATAATCTTTCCCCCAAACGACTTAACTACATCTTCAAACAAGGGCATATCATCCTGTGGGATTTCCACTACTACTACCATTTTGGCATATTCCTCTGCTCCTTCTTCCTTGTATTCTATTTGCTCGAAGGGCAGGTCTGTTGTCCAATCGTCTGAATTGCTATCAATCATAGGGACGTTGGGCAACAGTTCTTCAACTGGGATAGCGCGAGGTTTAAAAGGCAGATCGACGCAAAATCGAGGCAGTGCCTGATGAGAAAAATTAACGAAATCCACGGGATTGCTAAACACGACTGAAACTTGGACTTTCATAATCTATGCTATGGTATTAAATCTATTGAGACTAAGTTGAATTAATACATCATAGCAAAGATGAGCAGTGAGACAGCCTCTGACTTCCAGTCATGGCAAATCTGGGTCTAATACCCCCGTTAACCAAACTGGTAATATGAACATTATATTGTATCGCAATGACTCAATTTAGGAATTGATGCCTGGTGAATAAAGACCTATCAAGGAGTTTGGTTTACGAGTTCCAGCCTCATCAGATTATTTGTTTAGAGCATGACAATACTCGTTTATACGCTGAAGTGATCGAATTTGTGTCATCGCGACAAATGTGTTGGGTGCGTTCTATGATATTGGTCACCTTGCATAGTCAAGAGCCTGTGCCAGTGGAACTCCCTGAACAGCTTACTCTTTACGACCTACGCTCTGGACCGGATTTACTTTGGCCAGCGAGTTTATTACGACTAGCCTTAGACACTGAAGTAATTCCCCTCTTGGTTCGGTTAGATGACCCTGATGTCAATGTAGAAAGTGACCCTGATGCTCGCCAGCAACTAAGTTATTTTATCTGTGCAGTTTGGCAAGCTTATCCTGAAAAGTTTTAAGTTTTTTTAATGGTTAATCGGTAATAGGACTTTGCCAACTCAATGGTGATCTGATCACGACTCAAGCAGTAGCAAGTCAGACCCCTTAGGAGAGTAAACTAAAGTTGTAGGGGTTTTGCCACATGTAGCTGTCAGAGCTTGCCCCAACCCTGAAAGTCATGGCTAAAAGTCATGGCTAAAAGTCATGGAGTAGTTACCAAGCCTCCGAGCTGGTCTAGCCTTAGTTTATAACCACTTTTTCTAGTGACTCGGAACTAGCTGTACACGACCAGCATCCATCTCAGACATTAATAATTCCAGTGCTTCGTAATCCACATCAGAGATGTAACCAGTTTGAGTTAGTTCGTAGTTAATTGCATTTTCTATATCAGGAGTCAATTTCCTAATATAGAGGGCTTTTTCTACTAGTTGACGAATAACAAATGTAGTTTTCACAATTACTTACCCACAATTCCATATAACTTTATTGTCTTCTGAAATTACTAGCCACTATAGTGATCTTTATCTTATTGGTATGTGATCTAAATCACTGATGAGGTGGATTGGTACTCTCTGACATATATATTACATATATATTATATGCCTTTTGGACTTAACTCAGAAAGCTTAACCTGAACGGAAGAAGCTATGCCGTTTCAAGGGTTAGAGGTATTGAAGTTTAGGTGCGACCCGTTCGCGTAGCGTTGGCAAAGCCAATAGGTGCGACCCAAGGGCGATTTATTCGCCCTTGGAGGCGCGCACCAATAGGTGCGAATTTAATTCTTAATGGGTCAAGCGCACCTAAGGCAGTTATAAGGACATACTGCTTAGTACTACTTGCCTCTACACCCTAGTTAACGTTATACTTATCTAAGGCTAAACATTTGGCTCAAGCCTATAACAAAAAGTATTATATTTCTATGTCAGGGCAGCTCTATTTAGTTAACGTAACAAAAATTATTAAAATTTAATCCCTACTTATAGGCATCAACTGAGCCATGCTCTTAGCAACTTAGACCATCGGAAATGAAAAATAAATTACTTAACTTGAAAAAAAGTAATATATGATACATTTTGATGGTAAGTTTAATGAAGATTTCAAAAACCATTAGCAATCTGTAAAGATTCGGCAAAGTCTATCAGAAGTGGTATGGAATTAGCGAAATTCCATACTATCTTCAATATATTCTCTATAAAATTTTATTGGATTTGACCAAGTGAGGAGTCTACTCATGACACAGGCGACCCTGAGTGCAAAATTAAGAATTATTCAACCTTCCGGTCATATTAACGCTTCTAATGCAATTGAGTTTAAAAGTCAGTTGACAGAAGCTGTGGTGGCTGCTGAGGATTCGGCTTTGTTGGTTGATATGCATCAGTTAGAGTCTCTCGACAGTGCTGGCTTAATGGCCTTAATTCATGGTCTGAAGCTAGCAAGAAGTCTAGAGAGGCGCTTTGGTCTTTGCTCCGTAGCTCCTTCAATTCGAATTATGCTGGAGCTAACTAAATTAGATGGGGTGTTTGAGATTTTTGACAGCCATGAGGCTTTTGCTACAGCCCTCTAGGGGGTTGGAGTAGGTTGGGAAGCTAACTCAATGGCTCTGAGTGCAGCAAAATCATAGGAAATCTTGGGAAGATTAAGTGCTTACAGCGATGATGATGGGAGGAGATAGGGAAATACCAGTTAAGAAGTATGGTGGTTATTATCTCCCTCACTTCATCCACCTTCACCCCCTTATCTCTAGCCTGAGTACTGATAAAATCAAAGGTGGATCAGGGTTAACTGCATTGAAAGCAGTAATAAAGTTTCTATGGCAATCACTGTAGAGGAAATATTAACACCAGACATCAACAGACCAGCCCGTTACTTAGGTAACGAGTTGGGAGCAGTCCATAAACCTTGGGAAGAAGCTGAGGTACGCTGGGTATTGACTTATCCAGAAATCTATGAAGTGGGGGCTTCTAACTTAGGCCATATCATCCTCTACAATATATTGAATTATCAACCTAGGCAATTATGCGATCGCGCCTATCTACCTGCCCCAGACTTGGCAGCTAAATTACGTTCCACTCAAACCCCTCTGTTTGCTGTCGAGAATCGGCGACCTCTGAAAGATTTTGATATTATTGGCTTTAGCCTTAGCTATGAATTAGGGGCAACCAACATCTTGGAAATGTTGGATTTGGGAGGAATTCCCCTGACCTGGAAAGACCGTGCTCAGTTTGATATATCGGAAATACCCCTAATTTTTGCAGGTGGACAAACGGCGACATCGAATCCTGAACCCTATGCTGATTTCTTAGATTTTGTTGATCTTGGCGATGGGGAAGAATTGTTGCCAGAGATTGGCTTAGTAATCGAAGAAGGCAAAGCAGCTGGCTTAAGTCGAGAAGCGTTACTCCTGGATTTGGCTCAGATACCAGGGGTGTATGTCCCCCAATTCTATGATATGACTGAGGATGGCTCAGTTAAACCCAACCGCCCTGATGTGCCGAAGCGGATTTTGCGGCGTGTGGCTACACCGATGCCTGCCTATGCTATTGGACTAGTACCCTATATCCAAACGGTTCATGACCGACTCAAGATCGAAGTGCGACGGGGCTGTACTCGGGGTTGTCGCTTCTGCCAACCTGGGATGCTGACTCGACCAGCGCGGGATGTGGAACCAGAAAAAGTGGTGGAAGCTATTGAACAAGGGATGCGTGCTACAGGGTATAACGAGTTTTCCCTTCTATCCCTGAGTTGTTCGGATTACCTGGCTCTACCAGCGGTGGGGATGGAAATCAAAAATCGTCTTAAGGATCAGAATATTTCCTTGTCCCTACCGAGTCAGCGGGTAGACCGCTTTGATGAGAATATTGCCAATATCCTAGGGGGCAATCGGCAGAGTGGCTTGACCTTTGCCCCAGAAGCAGGAACTCAGCGGATGCGGGATATTGTTAATAAGGGACTGACTAATGAAGAACTGCTCAGGGGAGTAAAGACGGCATTTGAGCAAGGCTGGGAGAAAGTCAAGCTCTATTTTATGATTGGTTTGCCCGGTGAAACGGATATGGATGTGTTGGGGATTGCGGAAACGGTGCGTTGGTTGCAGCAGGAGTGCCGTGCTAAAGGCAGAAAAACCATTAAGTTTAACATAACTGTTTCTAATTTTACCCCAAAACCTCACACCCCATTCCAGTGGCATTCCGTATCGACTTCGGAGTTTGAACGCAAGCAGGAATTACTCAAACAAGTATTTGGTCAGATCAGGGGGGTGAAGGTTAATTACACCGATGTTCGGATTTCGGCCATGGAAGATTTCGTGGGACGGGGTGACAGACGCTTAAGTGCGGTGGTGCGCCGTGCTTGGGAATTGGGGGCAGGGATGGACTCCTGGATGGAAAGCTTGGATCGGGCATTTGCTGCTTGGGAAAATGCGATCGCTTCATCAGGTCTGACCTGGAAATATCGCCAAGTAGAAAATGGCGAATGGAACGTGATGGCGGGTGTAGAAGAGTTGCAAGTTGGAAGGTTGTTCGCGAAGCGTGGCCAAAAGGCCAAGGTTGAAAGTTCAGAGCAACCAGCTAACCTACAACCAGCTAACCTACAACCAACTAACCGACAACCAACTAACCGACAACCAACTAACCTTCAACCAGCTAACCTTCAACCAACTAACCTTCAACCAACTAACCTTCAACCTTCTAACCTTCAACCTTCTAACCTTCAACCTTCTAACCTTCAACCTTCTAACCTTCAACCAGCTAACCTTCAACCAGCTAACCTTCAACCGTCAACCCTTAACGCCCTTGATGCTCCCTTGCCTTGGGATCATATTGATACGGGAATTGATAAGAATTGGCTCAAGGAAGATTTACAACGGGCGTTAGATGCAGCAACGGTACCGGATTGTTCCTTTGATGGGTGTTCTCACTGTGGTGTGTGTGGGATTGATTTTGGTCATAATGTGGTGATTGACCCGCCACAGATTCCGCAATTTGCTGGTCACTTTAAACCCAATACTAATAAGGATCAGCGGCTGCGGGTTTGGTTTGGAAAGTTGGGGGATATGACCTTGTTGGGTCATCTGGATTTGGCAAGTCTGTTTGAGAGAGCAGTAAGACGGGCGTCACTGCCAATTCGATATAGTGGGGGGTTTCGGGCTAATGCTCGGATTATGATTGCTAATGCGTTGCCCTTGGGAGCGTCTAGCAGTGGGGAGATTGTGGAGTTTGAGTTAACTGAGAAAATGCCAGTTGAGGAGTTTAGGGAAAGGCTGGTGTCTCAGTTGCCTGAAGAGATTCCGGTGTATGGGGTTGAAGCAGTGGATTTGAAGGAACCTGCGGGAACTCAGCTGTTGGAGAGAGCTGAGTATTTGATTCGAGTTGAGGTAATATCAGAAGCGTCTTGGGAAGAGTGGCAGGGTTGGATTGAAGCAATCAAAGGTAGTAAGGAAATTTGGTGGGAGCGGTTTACGAAGTCGGGGAAGAAGCAGTGGGTGAATTTATGCGATCGCTTATTTGACTTCGAGGTGATCGAACCCCAAAAATCCAAAGATGGTGAAGAGGAGGTTGCGGAGTCTGGGGTGGTTTTGCGGTATGTGGGGAGTTGTTTGAATGATGGCACGATGTTGCGACCAGAGCACATTATTTATATGTTGGAGCAGGTGGCGCAGCGGGAGTTTCGTTTGTTGCATGTTCATCGGCAACGGTTGATTCTGCGCAATTGAGAAATTTGGCGTTGCTGAATTAAGGTATGATTGGCTAAAAATGTGGCGTTGCTGAATCAATCAATGAATATGAGTGGGGTGGACATCCTGCCTGCCCAAAAAGATCCGGTGCGCTTGACCCATTAAGAATTAAATTCGCCACGGGTCGCACCGTCAGGAACGGGCAAGATGCCCATTCCACAAAACTATTCAAATCATTCCATTATTAAGCAACGCCTCAAAGAATGGTCTAAGGAAAAGAAAATCACTGCTTTGATAAGGAAAGCCAATGGTACGGGAGTAATCAAAATTAGCCATTACCCATTACCAATAATTATCTTCTCACTGAGCTGGATTGATCTAGCTAACAATTATTATTTTTAATCCTGCCATTAGGCATAATAGTGTTACAGAAAATAGCATCATTTAAGTCAGCCTTAGCTAATTTAGCCTTTTTAAGATTAGCATGGCTGAAATTAGCCTCACTCAAATCAGCATCATGAAAGTCAACACCTTCTAAATTGGCATAACTTAGGTTGGCGGCTCTCAAGTCAGTATTATACAGTCTTGCACCACTCAAATTAGCATGACTAAGGTTAGCGCCACACAGTTCTTCATAACCTAGGTTGACATTTTTCAAGTCTAAACCGCTTAAGTCAGCCTCGGCACAAATAAAGATTGCTCCGGCTTTTGATGGGTTAAATCCAGTCGGAAACTCAGTGTATGACGTATAGATAGCTTTGGTAAAATTTATACTACTCAGGTCAGCTTTTTTCCAGCCATCAACCCCTAGCATACGGGCATAACTGAGGTTAGCATTGCTCAGGTCAGAATCACCTACGTAAACCTCACATAAGGTAGCATAACTAAAATTGGCATCCCTGAGCTTACTAGTAGCTATATAGATTACAGATAAATCCGCATAACTCAGATCAGTACCACTAAAATCACAGTTTTCCAAGGTTGATTCAGAGGCTACTATATGACTCAAGTTAGCCTTAGTAAGGTTAGAATTTTCGATAGTGGTTTCGTATAGGTAAGCATTCCTCAAGTTAGCATGACTTAGATCTACATCATCCCAAGTAGCTTCCTCTAAATCAGCATTACTCAAGTCCGCATTTTTTAGACAAACACCCTTGAAATTAGTACTTTTTAAGTTAGCCTTTTTCAAATTAATACCAGAAAAATCTCTTTCACCGGCTTCGTAGCGTTTTAGGAAGTCATCACGATTCATAGTATGCCCCTTATTTGTTTAATATTAGATAGTAATCATCCTGATTATATCCTAAAAAAAAATATTAGTATTTTTAGAGGTTGGGTTAATGATTAATGGTTAATAGTTGTTAGTACTTAATGCTATCAAGCCTAATATAAGGTGGCCTCATACCTCATCGTTAATGTTCCGATCAGCAATCACATCTCCTATCCCAGGGGTTTGATGAAATTGCTCCCAACTCCATAAACTCAACGTAGTCATAACGAGTTTGGGTTATTTTGGCAGAACAGAAAAAGAAAGGTTACTTTAGTTTTATAGCGAGTTCCTTTGCTGTCAGGTTACAAAATAGTTGATTGTTGATTAGGCTTTAGGGATAAACCATGAACTATAGCAATCCTACATGAATCCTGATATTTCCTGATCCGAAGCTCCCTTGGTAAAACAATTTTGCTCACAACTGACTTGGGATTTATATAGGCACAATACTGTATCTAAATACCTGAACATAAATGCTGTTAACTGTGTTGAAACCCTTAACGTTGTTCAACCCCTTTATGTTCTCGGTTCGCCGTTCCCTATTCCCTTATCTGATCAGTCAACTTTCATTGTGTATGACTACTTACGACCGATGAAGGCAACTTAGTAATCTAGTTCGATTAGACCGAGACTATGACTACAACTGAGCGTAAAACAGAGAAGAAAATGGAAGTGCCTAGAACAACTAGTGAAGTGATTCGCATCAAGCCCCAACAGTTTATTCATGTGCTAGACAACAATACTGGTGTTACGCGACTGGAGGTTGGTCCTCAAACCATTACCCTTCGGGATCACGAGCGGCTGATCTTAAAACCTGAACCGATGATTATTGTGCCGCCTCGATATTATTGTGTGGTGGCTAATCCATTACTCCGGGATGAAGACGGTCAACCCATTGCTGATCAGCATGGTCAAATTCGACTGCGCTACGGTGATCTGGAAATTCGTTTCGCGCAAGATCCGTTTCCCCTTTATCCAAACGAGAAACTGGTAGGGGATTTGACACTCCCCGTTCTTCTAGGACGGGGAGTGTCAAAGGCAGAAAATATAGCCATTGAGTCTACAGGTCAGGCAACAGCAGAAGCAAGAGCTAAGGAATACTCTTAAACCGTCATCAATCGGGATAAAACCGAATAAAACGGCCAAGGTGCATTTTATTGATGTCTGAGTGAGGAGCGGTCAAGTAGCAATTGGAGTCAAGCCTCCCGCTCATCTATCTAGACGTTCCTCACATCCCGGTGAGGAGTTCCTTAAAAGCTTGAGTTTTGGCATGCTTGCGGTCAAGCCATCCTAGCTTAACCGCGTCAGCTAAAGTCAAATCCATACCTTCTAAGAAACGCGCAGTACGACGCAACAATACTGCCTGCACTTCAACCCTAGTCATAAACCGGGAGATTCCTTGATCTGTACCACGAGCAAGGATATTCTTCGCAGCATTGTGATCAGCCTGCAACACGACCCCATTAAATCTGATAAAACTGTCCCCAATCCTTGCTCCCAATAAGGTGCCAGAAAAGGAGTCAATTTGCGACGTGTAGCTTGGCTGGACTTCTGTCACAACCGAACCAGTCCAATTAGCCCATTTCTGCAAGGAGTACCGCATTTCTCCTTTCATCCAGCTATTCAACTTGCGAGACATAGCCTTTGACTGGCGTTTATTTTTGATTGGTTGCGTTAAATCCTCAGCAAAAATTCTTAGAGATTCTCCTTTGAAGAGGGATTTAGAAGCAGCCCCTATAATCGCCCTCAACTCTGATTGATCTCTTCTGTAACGACTGTTTTCTGTTTTTCGACTCAGATTATTTTTCAGTATCCGAGCTGATTTAGCTGGATCTATTTTTTCTAGCTTCCTATGTATTGCCCAGAGTTTTCCTCTGTTCCGATTTTTGGCGCATATTCGATGGCCAAAAGGCCACGCTACGCGAACGGATTTTATGGTTGCTATTTTGCCCAGGTTCTTCCCGTGTGCCTGACCATCTGAATCATAAAAAGCCTCGGTGTATCCCTTGTCTACTCCTATCGCTCGACGTTCAGGAGGAATCTCAGCTGTCCCGTGATTAACCAAAAAATGAATCTCAAATCTTGCCAGTAGAGAGTTGTATATTAGTCTAATCTGTCCTTTAATATTTCGATTAGACCTAACTATTAGTTTGTTTCTTTTTCCTCTTCTGATTCCAGCTAATTCCAATTGATAAGTATAACGAGACAATCGTTTACACGAGTATCCTCCTTGTTGGTATACAACTTGATTCTTGACCCAAGAATGTCCTCTCTGAAACTCTTTCCTTACAAGTCTGTGCAATAGTGGATTATCCAGAAAAGCTGAAGTTTTGAGTTGCTTAGAGATATCCTTTCTGATCTTCTGGTTTTCCTTTCCAGGAAACCTCTTATAGATCTTTTTTATGACTGCCTCAATGGAAGCCGCTTGTTGAGCTGTGATAGTTTTAGCTACATCACTGACAGTCCATTCCATTAACTTGGAAGGCAAGCCCAGGGACTCAGGCTTCCTGAAGTCCCTGACTTCTGGGTAGGCTTTTTTCCAGTCAAGTCCCCAATGACTTATACTACCCAGCTTGTTGTAAGACTCAGACCTGACGACGCCTAGTTTTTTCATCGTAGACAACAGCTCAAGCTCAACCGACTTAGCTATCCCTACAACTGGGACGACCTGAGTCGATATCTTCTTTACTGCGCCTACTTTCTTTTGCATCATCAACGGTGTGTACAGCTTTTGCTATATACTGCCATTATAGTCTAGCGCTATAAAATTGTCAATGTCCAGTTCGCACTATTAAATACAGTTTTGTCCTAATTTTTCGGGACTTGACTGCGAGGCTCACATTAAGAGTGAAGAATACCGACAGAAAGTAGAAGCAATTGGTCCTCAAACCATTCAAGCGATCGCACAAGCAGGTCCGGAAATGCAGGCAAGACTTCTAGAAGCACTTGGTATCCAGAGTGTTTTGATTACCGATGGCAAAAATCCCATCAATCTATTTGGTGCAGCTAATGGTCTGATTAGTCCGCCAACTTCTAACTAAGTACATGTGTATCTGCTGCGCGCAGCAGACACAGCGCGCAGCAGACACAGATAGACTGATAACCCAACGCTATCTTACCGGTCTATCTTACCGGTCTATATGTGTCGAAGGTTGAGAGTTGAGGTGTTGCTCAACTCTGTTAATGACCCCTAGTACGAGAAACAGAGCAAATACTACAGCAACACCGATAGCAGTCCACTTGAAAAAAACTAACTTTGGCCGACCTTTAGCTGGATAACCACAACTGAGGCAAATTTCATCGTTGGTGCTGGTTAAAGACCCACAAACGTTACACTGTTCTAAAGCCATAGTTCTTGGAAATCTCTACCGTCATAAGATAACTGAAAAAATTATCAGGTGGGTAGAGTACTTTGAGCCTTCCTTACCAACTCCTTGATGCCCAAGTTGCTTAGTTCAAGTGGGTAGGTTACAAAAAAATCAGGGCACAAGGGCAAACCCCCAGGTATGAAGCCTGTGACCAATTACCGATTACCCATTCCTAATCATGGCCTCAGGACACAATTTAATTCTGGATCTAACCACAGTTCTAGGGGCTTCTGCTCTGGGAGGCTACCTTGCCAATCGGCTACGTCAACCTGTACTTTTAGGCTATTTAGCCAGTGGTTTATTGGTTGGTCCGTTTGGTCTTAAACTCGTAGGCGAATTAGAACAAGTCAAATCCCTTGCTGAAATTGGGATTGTTTTTTTGTTATTCACCTATGGGGTAGAATTTTCTCTATCCCAGCTTAAACGATTTAAAGATATTGTCCTGAAAGGGAGTTTACTGCAAATTAGTCTCACTATTACCCTAGTTGCAGTTTTAGCCAATGGACTTGGTTGGGTTGACGGATTTACTCCGGGAATAATGCTCGGATTCATCATCTCCCTTTCCTCTACCTCAGTAGTTCTTAAAACCCTGATGGAGAGAGGAGAAACCAATACCCTTCATGGTCAAGTGATGCTGGCAATTTTGATTGCTCAAGACCTTAGTTTAGGTCTGATGTTAGCCGTCATACCCGCCCTTCAGCAGCCCTCAGATATTGGCTCAGCTTTAGTTGTTGCTTTACTCAAAGCGTTGGTGTTTCTAGCTGCTGCTCTAGCCGCCGGTCGCTGGATAGTTCCCCATCTCATTAAATATATTGCCCGCACTGAAAACAGTGAGTTATTTCTCATCACAGTAATTGCCCTGTGTTTAGGGATTGCTTTGATTACTGCTGGACTTGGTCTATCCGTTGAAATGGGAGCATTTGTGGCAGGATTAATGATGGCTGAAATTGATTATGCTGACCAAGCAGTTGCCAAAATAATTCCCCTTAAAGACACGTTTGTATGTCTATTTTTTGCATCCATAGGAATGCTCATTGAGCCAGAAGTGCTGCTCGATAACTTCGGCATAATTATCGGTTTAGTGATGTTAGTAATGGGTGGAAAAGCAGCCATTATCCTACCGATTGTGCTGAAATTTGGCTATTCCTTTAAAACTGCTTTTATTGCTAGTTTTGGTCTCAATCAAATTGGAGAATTTTCCTTTGTATTAGCGGTGGTTGGCTTTGAGTTAGGATTTATCACTAGGGATCAGTATCTACTCCTGGTGGGAACCACAGCAATTACCCTAGTCCTGACACCAATGTCGCTGAGATGGTCTCCCCGAATAGCAGACCACCTGGTAAATCTGCCGTTTCTGAAAAACTACCTGCGTCAGTTTCGGGGCACTAAAGCTTTGTCAATTCCAGAAACGATTTGTAATCATGTGGTAGTGGCTGGCTATGGACGAGTGGGGCGAGTACTGGTCAACATCCTGCGCAATCAAGGGCATGAGGTACTAGTGATTGAAAATAGCGAAGCTGCTATTCAACGATTAAGACATGAAAAAATTCCTTATATGTTTGGGGATGCTCACTCGGAACTGGTGTTAGAAAAAGCCCATCTAGAAAAAGCTAAAGCCCTAGCCATTGCCCTACCCGATCCTGGCAGTACCCGCTTGTTGCTCAAACGTGCCCTCAAGTTTGCCCCAGGACTGGATATTGTGGCTCGTTCTCACAAAAATAGCGAAATTGACCTACTCACCCAGTTAGGGGCGCGGGAAGTAGTGCAACCAGAATTTGAGGCAGCATTGGAAATGGGAGCCCATGTGCTAGTAGCACTGGGAGAATCCCAAGGTATGATTCAGTCTGTGATCAATCGGATTCACCAAGACCGCTATTTGAGTGTACGACCTGAACAAGCTACCTATTCAAAGCAGCAAGACATCACTGATGTTGCTGAAGAACTCCACAGTGAGTGGGTGACCTTGAGTCAAACTTCCCGTCTAGATTGGGTAACTCTGGCAGCAGCAGATATCCGTAACGTGACTGGGGTAACAGTTTTGACAATTCAACAAGGTAATGATATCGTCCACTACCCACAAGGTAAGATGACGTTGCGTTCAGGGGATCGATTGCTAGTTGTTGGGGAACCGGAAGAATTAGCAGCGTTTAGAGACTGGATCGAAAGTCGCAGTTTCCTTAGTGAGGGATCTAAGCATTGGGTAACTTTGGTAGAGAATTCAAGTTTGGTCGGTATGAAGCCAATTGATCTCCAGCATCAATACAATGTGATGGTTCAGGCGTTGCGTAGACAAGGGAAACTATATAATCCGGTGGATGAAGCTGGAGTATTGCAGGTGGGGGATTGTGTGTTGTTGTCTGGGGAATGGGATGAGGACTGAATAATTTGGTTTCAAGACTATGCGATTAGCCCGAAGGGCTACGCTACGCGAACGCATCCTTCGAGCTCCGAATCCCCCGATTTCACATAAATCCATACAGCAAGCAAATTTTTCTCAAACTAATTCTCAAACTAACTAGACACCCTTAGCAAAATACTATATACTATATAATAGTGACATTATGACAGTTGCTTCCTCAGCAACTGATGATCTGGGTGTGCTGTGGGCTGAGAAGTAGGTTCGAGGCAAGACAATATAGACAGCATACCAGGCGTTTGTTTGGCATCAGGGCTAAAGTAGATCAAAGACAGTTAGGTATAAACAAGTCCCATCAGTTCTTGGGTCTGCTTTAGGTCAATAATTGCTTACAATTTCGTGGATCAAGGGATACTGAGTTATTAACAACTTAAGTCCCAGCGAAGTCAGGCAAGTTGAATAGCCTTTTCTGACCAGTCAACGCAATTGAACGAGAATCTAGCTCGACCGTCATGCCGAGCTAGATAAAAGTGGGCTCTCTGCTTATTTTTTTGAGGAGAGGTTTATCCACTATAAATAGTGAACAGGTTTGTGGCACAAAGGGAATTCAGGTTCGTGAATATCCCTACTGCCATACTGCTGCAATGTCTAGAAAGGAGAAACCCGTGTCTGTCGGTATCCTCGGTACCAAACTCGGTATGACCCAAGTGTTCGATGAAGAAGGAAGAGCGATTCCTGTAACCATCGTCCAAGCAGGGCCATGTACTGTGACCCAAATAAAAACTAACCAGACAGATGGCTACAATGCCATTCAAATTGGTTATGACCAAGTCAAGCCTAAGGCAATTAATAAGCCTGAAATCGGACACTTGGCTAAGTCCAGCGCCCCACCCTTACGCCACCTACGTGAGTACCGCGTGGATGATACCAGTAATTTTGAACTGGGTCAGCCAGTCAATACCGATATGTTCAGTATTGGTCAAATTGTCGATGTCAGCGGTAAAAGCATTGGTCGTGGCTTCGCGGGTTATCAGAAACGTCACAACTTCAGGCGAGGACCGATGGCTCATGGTTCCAAAAACCACCGCCTTCCAGGTTCCACTGGAGCAGGGACAACCCCTGGTCGTACCTATCCAGGTAAGAAAATGGCTGGTCGTTACGGCGGTACCAAGGTGACAATTCGCAAACTTGAACTAGTCAAGATAGATCAAGAGCGCAATTTGCTAGCGATTAAAGGTGCAGTTCCCGGTAAACCAGGGACACTCTTGAGCATTGCACCCACTAATAAAGTCGGACGTTAGTCAGAACGAAAAAGCAATTAGCTCCCTCATCGTTAGGTGTAAGCCTGATGTATATGTAACTGTTTATTTTTACTACTAGCACCCCCTAAGTGCTTAAAAGCTAACAGCTAATTGCTAAACGCTTGCTCGCTAAGAAGGAGAGAACAAATGGTAGATTGTTCAGTGCGAAACTGGCAAGGGGAAGAAGTAGGGCAGGCAACACTCCAGATGCGAGTTGCCAAAGAAGAAAACGCTGCCCACATTGTTCACCGGTCACTGGTGAGACAAATGGCCAATGCTCGTCAAGGCAATGCTTGTACAAAAACTCGTTCCGAAGTTAGAGGTGGAGGACGCAAACCTTGGCGACAAAAGGGAACCGGTCGTGCTCGTGCTGGTTCTAATCGTTCACCCCTATGGCGTGGTGGTGGTGTGATCTTTGGTCCGAAACCCAGAGACTATAGCCAGAAAATGAACCGCAAAGAGCGTCGCTTGGCTCTGAGAACAGCGTTTATGAGTCGAGCAGAGGATTTGATTGTGGTAGAGGAATTTACTGAGCAACTACCACGACCCAAGACCAAGGATTTGGTGGCAGCAATTGGTCGTTGGGGAATTGAGCCTGAGTCAAAAGTTCTCCTAATCCTAGCTCAGCCAGAAGAAAAGGTTTATTTGTCAGTCCGTAACCTAGCAACTGTCAAGTTGATTTATGCCACCAACTTGAATACCTATGATATCCTGGCCGCTGATAAAATCGTGACAACTAACACGGCTCTTGCCAAAATTCAGGAGGTTTACAATGACTGAGTATAACCCCCGTGACCTTGCTGATTTGGTGATTCGCCCAATTGTGACTGAAAAGGCGACCCTACTGATGGAGCAGAACAAGTATGTCTTTGATGTGATTATCAAAGCGACAAAGCCACAAATTAGAGCCGCGATTGAAAGTCTTTTTGAAGTGAAAGTGGTGGCAGTAAATACCCTACGTCCGCCACGGAAAAAGCGTCGAGTGGGAAAATTTGTAGGTTACAAAACCCAGTACAAACGGGCGATTGTTACCCTAGCTCCAGGAGATTCGATTACTCTATTCCCAGACGTATAAAACTGGCTAATTGCTAATTGCTAATTATTAATTTGGTTAATTGCCAATTGGTAGATTGTCAATTGTTAAGACAAACTAGTCAAGACAAACTAGTCAAGACAAACTAAGTAAAAAATACTTGTTATGGGCATCCGTAGCTATAGACCATACACCCCAGGCACTCGTCAGGGTACTGTCTCAGACTTCGCTGAGATTACTCGGACTGAGCCAGAAAAATCCCTAACCAAGTCTAAGCATCGTAAAAAAGGTCGCAATAATCGCGGTGTTATTACCTGTCGCCATCGCGGTGGCGGACATAAACGTCTATACAGGGTAATTGACTTCCGCCGGGATAAGCACAATATTCCGGCAAAAGTGGCAGCAATTGAGTATGACCCCAATCGGAATGCTAGGATTGCGCTTCTCTACTATCAAGATGGTGAAAAGCGATATATCCTGCATCCTGTGGGTTTGGAAGTGGGGTCATCCATTATATCTGGGCCTGACTCTCCCATCGAAATAGGCAATGCCTTGCCCCTAAAGGATATTCCCTTAGGCACCAACGTGCATAACGTTGAACTGATCCCAGGGCGAGGAGCACAGATTGTCCGTGCAGCCGGAGCAACTGCTCAAGTGCAAGCTAAAGAAGGTGACTATGTCACCCTAAAGCTGCCGTCTAGTGAAGTCAGGATGTTGCGTAAAGAATGCTACGCCACTATTGGACAGGTCGGTAATGTTGAAGCCAGAAACTTGAGTTTAGGTAAAGCTGGTCGCAATCGACATAGAGGCCGTCGTCCCCAAGTAAGGGGCAGTGTAATGAACCCGGTAGATCACCCCCATGGCGGTGGTGAGGGTAGAGCTCCTATTGGTAGAAGCGGTCCAGTGACCCCCTGGGGGAAACCAGCCTTGGGAGCCAAAACTCGTAAGGCCAAAAAGCAAAGTAGTTCTTTAATTGTCCGGCGTAGGCGGAAATCCTCTAAGCGAGGGCGCGGTGGTCGCGATTCTTAAGGAGTTGAACGTTAAAGTTAGCAGGTTAAACGTTGTAAATAGCAACTAATCACTACCAACTAGCAACTATTAACTACCAACTAACAACTAAAAACTAACGAGCGTTGAATTATGGGTCGTTCATTAAAAAAAGGTCCTTTTATAGCCGATAGTCTTCTGACTAAGATTGAAACCTTGAATGCTAAAGGTGAAAAACAGGTGATTAAAACCTGGTCAAGAGCCTCGACCATTGTGCCGCAGATGGTTGGTCACACCATTGCCGTTCATAACGGGCGGACACATGTACCAGTTTTTATCAATGAGCAGATGGTAGGTCATAAGCTGGGCGAATTTGCCCCGACTCGAACATTTCGGGGACATGTTAAGGATGGTAAGGCCCGTCGTTAAAGTGATTAGTTCAGTAGTTAGTAGCTATAAAGAAAGCAAATGATGGAACGATGGCGATAGACACTACAGCAGAAACTAAAGCGATCGCACGCTACATTCGGATGTCTCCAAGTAAAGTGAGGCGAGTACTTGACCAAATTCGGGGGCGTTCCTATCGGGAAGCTCTGATCATTCTGGAATTTATGCCCTACCGGGCTTGTCAACCAGTCTTGAAAGTACTACGCTCCGCTGTTGCCAATGCTGAACACAATGCAGGGATTGACCCAGCTAGCTTATACATCACTAAAGCTTTTGCGGATATGGGACCAAGCTTGAAGCGGTATCGACCAAGAGCTCAAGGTCGTGCTTATCAGATTCGCAAGCCAACCTGCCATATCACGGTGGCTGTTTCTCCAGAAGTAGATGATTAGTTAGTGAGTTGATTGAGCATTACCAAGGGTGAACACTAATAGCGCTATGGCTAGATAATAGGGAAAGAAAAGAACAGTGGGACAGAAAATACATCCAATTGGTTTTCGGCTAGGTATCACGCAAGAGCATCGCTCTCGCTGGTTTGCCGACTCAAAGCGTTATCCGCTTCTGTTGCAGGAAGATTATCAAATCAGACAATATGTTGACAAAAACCTCAATAATGCTGGAATTTCCGACATCCGGATTGAGCGCAAAGCTGACCAGATTGATTTAGAAATTCATACAGCTCGACCTGGAGTAGTTGTTGGTCGTGGTGGCAGTGGTATTGAGTCTTTGCGTGTCGGTCTGCAAAAATCCCTGGGCAACAATCGTCAGATTCGTATCAATGTCGTGGAAGTATCACGGGTGGATGCAGATGCTACCCTAATTGCCGAGTACATTGCCCAACAGCTAGAGCGCCGAGTTTCCTTCAGACGAGTGGTTCGTCAAGCAATTCAGCGGGCTCAGCGGGCTGATGTCCAAGGGATTAAAGTTCAGGTAGGTGGTCGGTTAAATGGAGCTGAAATTGCCCGAACCGAGTGGACTCGTGAAGGACGAGTGCCCCTCCATACCCTCCGGGCAAATATTGACTATTCCTACAAAACGGCCCAAACCATTTATGGAATTTTGGGCATTAAAGTTTGGGTGTTCAAAGGGGAAGTGATTCCCGGTCAAGAAGAAAAGCCTACCCCTAACACAGCTCAACCTCGTCGCCGTCAGCCAAAACGCCGCCAGCAGTTTGAAGACCGCTCAAATGACTAGTAATGACTCACTAGTATTTTGAAAATTGCTTGCTTGTTAATTGTCAGTTTTCAATTTTCGATTTTCAATTAACAAAGAACAAATTATGTTAAGTCCAAAAAGAACAAAATATCGCAAACAGCACCGGGGACGAATGAAGGGTATGGCCACTCGTGGCAGTACCATTAACTTTGGTGATTATGCCCTGCAAGCCACAGAACCAGCTTGGATTACCTCCCGCCAAATCGAAGCAGGTCGTCGGGCAATGACGCGCTACGTTCGTCGTGGTGGCAAAATCTGGATTCGAATTTTCCCAGATAAACCAGTCACCATGCGTCCAGCAGAAACTCGTATGGGTTCTGGAAAAGGTTCCCCAGAGTTTTGGGTAGCAGTAGTTAAACCCGGTCGGATTATCTATGAAATCGCTGGGGTAAGCGAAGAGGTGGCTCGGGAAGCCATGCGTCTGGCTGCGAACAAATTTCCCATTAAATTGAAGTTCATTTCTCGTGAAGGGGAACAGGTATAAGCTATGGCTCTGCCCAAGATAGAAGATGCTAGAAGCCTGAGCGATGCCGAACTAGAGCAGGAAATCTTAGCAGCTAAGCGTCAGTTGTTTGACTTGCGCCTGCAAAAGGCAACCAAACGCTTAGAAAAACCTCACCAGTTTAAGCATCTTAAGCACCGAATCGCTCAGCTAATGACAGTAGAACGAGAACGCCAACTCGCTAAACAGAAAGAATCAACAGATACCTCACAAAGTGATACCCCACAATCAGAACAAAGTGATACCCCACAATCAGAATCAGAAGCATAAGGAATAGTATGGCAGCAAAAGAGAGAGTTGGCCTGGTGGTCAGCGACAAAATGAACAAAACTGTGGTGGTGGCTATTGAAAATAGGTCTCCCCACCCAAAGTACGGCAAAATTGTTGTGCGTACCAAGCGATACAAAGCTCATGATGAGGAAAATAAATGTAAAGAAGGCGATCGCGTTCGGATTAGAGAAACACGACCACTGAGTCGTACCAAACGCTGGATGGTTGCTGAAATCGTCAGTAGTTCCTCAAAATAGCGAGTTAACCCTAGTCGATGTGGGTTTTCCACGACCTACCAATGTGCGTGAGATCTCGGAAGAAAATCCTTTCGGAATTGGAAACTTAGCAATGTTTAACTAATAACTCGTTTAACTCATAACTCATTACTCTATTAGAGGAGGAACACTGATGATTCAACAAGAGAGCTACCTAAACGTTGCTGACAACAGTGGAGCCAGAAAAATAATGTGCATCCGCGTTATTGGTGCAGGAAATCGGCGCTACGGCGGTGTGGGTGATGTAATTATTGGTGTGGTCAAAGATGCCATTCCAAATATGGGCGTCAAAAAGTCAGATGTAGTTAGGGCTGTGATTGTGCGCACCCGCAAGGGGCTACGTCGGGAAAGCGGTATGAGTATTCGCTTTGATGACAACGCAGCAGTAATCATAAACCCAGATGGCAATCCCAGAGGGACCCGCGTTTTTGGCCCTGTAGCGCGGGAACTGCGAGAGAAAAACTTCACAAAAATTATATCCCTTGCTCCGGAGGTACTCTGATGCCAATTAAACACCAGAAGGCACAAACTGATACCCCATTACGCTACAAAATGCACGTTAAAAAGGGCGACACGGTACAAGTGATTGCCGGTCGAGATAAAGGCAAAATTGGAGAAATTTTGCGGACGCTACCCAAAATTAGCAAGGTAGTAGTCAAAGGAGTTAACGTCAAAACTAAGCATGTCAAGCCTCAACAAGAAGGTGAGAAAGGTCAAATTGCTACGTTTGAAGCTCCAATCCATAGCTCCAACGTTATGCTTTACTCGAATAAAGAAAAAATTGCTAGCCGCATCTGCTATACCTTTACCGACGATGGTCGGAAGGTGCGGATGCTCAAAAAAACTGGTGAGATTATTGACTAATTATTCAGTTACTAATGGCTAATGGTCAATGACCAATGACTAATAACTAATGACAATTGCCCTGACCAAGCCCAGGGAAATCAAAGGAAAAAAACTATGACAAAAGGGTTAAAAATCCTATACCAGGAAACAATAGTCCCCAAATTAAAAGAGCAATTCGGTTACAAAAACATTCATCAAGTACCGAAATTAGTCAAAGTTAGTCTTAACCGAGGATTAGGAGAGGCATCTCAAAATGCCAAGGCTCTGGAATCATCGGTAAACGAAATTGCCATAATCACCGGTCAAAAACCGGTGGTCACACGAGCAAAACAAGCGATCGCGGGTTTTAAAATCCGTGCCGGGATGCCTGTTGGTGTCACGGTTACCCTCCGTTCAGAGCGTATGTACTCCTTTCTAGAGCGGCTAATTAACTTAGCCCTACCAAGAATTCGGGACTTTCGGGGTCTTAGCCCTAGAAGCTTTGACGGTCGTGGTAACTACACTCTTGGGGTGCGAGAGCAACTCATTTTTCCAGAAGTAGACTACGACAGCATCGATCAGATTCGTGGTATGGATATTACCATAGTCACCACTGCCAACACTGACGAAGAAGGTCGCGCCTTACTCAAAGAGATGGGAATGCCTTTCCGGGATAAATAAGCCTGTAATCATAGGAAGGAACAATGCCGGCAAACGACACAATTGCAGATATGCTGACCCGCATTAGAAATGCCTGCTTGGTTCGGCATCAAACAACAAATGTACAATCAACTAAAATGACCCGGGCGATTGCCCAAGTACTCAAAGAAGAAGGCTTTATTACTGATTTTGAGGAAGCAGGCGAAGGGGTCAAAAAATACTTAGTTGTTTCCCTAAAATACAAGGGCAACAATCGCAAACCAATTATCAGAGCCCTGAAGCGGGTGAGTAAACCTGGATTGCGAGTTTACTCCAACCGTAAAGAACTGCCAAGAGTCTTGGGAGGGATTGGGATTGCTATTATCTCTACTTCTAATGGCATCATGACCGACAGGGAAGCAAGGCGTCGGGGAATTGGTGGTGAAGTTCTGTGTTACGTATGGTAAAGGATGAAGCATGAAGGATGAAGGATCTACTAAGAGCCGTCAGCTGACTCGCTACTTAAAAATCTAGGCTTGCCAGCTATCAGCTGGAAGCCCCTGTAGATTAGAGCATCAGTTCGAGCAATAATCAGCTCAGTATATGCCAAACGGTCCTTGGGCCAACCTAGGATTGATCGGATTAGCTGATTAACCAATTCATGACATACTTCATACTTCATACTTCATACTTTATATTTCATACTTCTTTAGTTAGGAGGATAATTTTATGTCACGTATTGGCAAGCGCCCTATACCAATTCCCAGTAAAGTTACTGTAACAATAGACGGTCAACAGGTGAAGGTCAAAGGTTCCAAAGGTGAACTGGATTGGGTTTTGCCAGATACAATTAAAGCTGAGCAAGTTGGTGAAACTGTACAGGTTTCCCGGCGCGAAGAAACCCGAACCGCCCGTGAAAGTCATGGTTTGTCTCGCACTTTGGTTGCCAACATGATTGAGGGAGTCTCCAAAGGGTTTGAAAAACGTTTGGACATTCAGGGAGTCGGTTATCGAGCTCAAGTGCAGGGTCGTAATCTGATTTTAAACGTTGGTTACAGCAAGCCAGTGGAGATCGTTCCTCCTGAGGGGATTCAAGTCAAAGTTGAAAACAACACCAACGTGATTGTCAGTGGCATCAACAAAGAAGTTGTAGGCAACACAGCTGCAAAAATTCGTGCAGTTCGACCCCCAGAAGTCTATAAAGGTAAAGGCATTCGATATGCCGGTGAAATAGTCAGACGTAAAGCTGGTAAAGCAGGTAAGAAGTAAACTATGAAACTTACTCGAAAAGAATCTATACGACACAGACATAGGCGGGTACGCCGGAAAGTCAGTGGTACTGCTGAACGCCCAAGATTAGCTGTATTTCGCTCTAATGAGCACATTTATGTGCAAGTTATCGATGACAATCAGCAACATACCATAGTGGCAGCTTCAACTTTAGAACCAGCTCTGAGATCTGAAATCAAATCTGGAGCCACCTGTGAAGCCTCAGCTAAAGTGGGTCAGTTGGTTGCCCAACGAGCACTAGAAAAAGGTCTCAAGAAAGTGGTCTTT
Organism: Moorena sp. SIO4E2; assembly: GCF_010671945.1. Taxonomy (NCBI): domain Bacteria; kingdom Bacillati; phylum Cyanobacteriota; class Cyanophyceae; order Coleofasciculales; family Coleofasciculaceae; genus Moorena; species Moorena sp. SIO4E2. Next base: position 2,555 of record NZ_JAAHIE010000031.1, on the reverse strand, counting down.
GACCGTGGGGGCTACCTATATCATGGTCGTGTCAAAGCTTTAGCAGAAGCTGCTCGTGAAGCAGGGCTAGATTTTTAGTAAATGCTAATTGACAATTAACAACTGAAAATTGAAATTAACAGTTAAAAATTAGCAACTATAAATTAGCTAATCTTTGAATACTTACTATCATGATTTAATTTCTAGCGAACTATGGCAAATCGTAGAAAAAACAACCGCTCTAAAGAAAAAGAAAGTAATTGGCAAGAGCGGGTTATCCAAATCCGCCGCGTTAGTAAGGTGGTCAAAGGGGGCAAAAAGTTGAGCTTCCGGGCCATCGTAGTTGTAGGTAATGAAAAAGGTCAAGTGGGGGTTGGTGTAGGCAAAGCCAGTGATGTAATTGGTGCTGTCCGTAAAGGAGTTGCTGATGCCAAAAAGCAACTCATTGATGTACCCTTAACCAAAACTAATTCCATTCCTCACCCATCTAGAGGTAGGGCGGTGGGAGCCAAAGTAATCATGCGACCTGCTGCTCCCGGAACTGGGGTAATTGCTGGGGGTGCTGTGCGCACAGTACTTGAGTTAGCTGGAGTTAAAAATGTCTTAGCTAAACAGCTTGGTTCCAATAACCCCCTCAATAATGCTAGAGCAGCAATCAACTCTCTTGATTCCCTACGCACATTTTCAGAGGTGGCTCAAGAACGAGACATTCCCCTTGAACAAATCTATGCATAAATTAAAAACCAGGTAGCTAGAAATAAAAGTAATATGCTCAAGGTTGACGGTTTAGCGTCAGCCGTCAATCTTAAAAAAAACATTTTCACCCTTACAAAAAACGATCGATGAGAATCAATGATGCAGTCCCAAAAAAAGGCTCCAAAAAGCGCCGACGCCGTGTAGGTCGTGGCATTGCCGCTGGTCAAGGGGCTAGCTGCGGTTTTGGAATGCGTGGTCAAAAATCCCGTTCAGGTCGAGGGACAAGACCTGGTTTTGAAGGGGGTCAGATGCCCTTATATCGCCGTATCCCCAAGTTAAAACACTTTACGGTCATTAACCCCAAACATTACACTACAATCAACGTAGGTAAGTTGGCCTCACTTCCCGCCAATACTGAGGTAACTTTGGAATCATTGTTGGAGACAGGTGTGGTCACCACCAATGATGGTCCATTGAAACTACTCGGTGATGGGGAGCTGAATGTGCCACTCAATATAAAAGCTGCTGCCTTTACAAGTGGTGCCCGCCAAAAAATCGAGGCGGCTGGTGGCAGCTGGGAAGTTATAGCTAAGTAACCCCTTTAGCCCTTATGCTCCTGTATCTTCAAGAGGTACCTTAAATGACTGTCAGTCGAGACAAAGCCCCAACTGCTCAAGAGACGTTTATGCAAATGGCTCAAGCGGCTGGCCTTAGAGGTCGGCTGCTTGTCACCGTTGGTTTGTTAATTTTAGCCCGCTTGGGTGTCTTTCTTCCTGTACCAGGAATTGATCGAGCCAGATTTTCAGCAGAACTCCAGAATAGCCCGTTTGTAGGTCTTTTGGACTTTTTCTCTGGTGGTGGTTTTTCCGCCCTAGGGATTTTTGCCTTGGGAATTTTGCCTTATATTAATGCTTCGATTATCCTACAACTGCTAACGGCAGCAATTCCTGCTTTAGAAAATTTGCAGAAAAACGAAGGTGAAGCAGGGCGTCGAAAAATCGGTCAGATTACCCGTTATGTTGCCCTAGGCTGGTCTGTGATTCAAAGTATTGGCTTATCGTTGTGGGCACAGCGCTTTGCTGTTGAACCAGGCGCATTCTTCGTGTTTGAAACTGTCCTTGCCCTCACGGCTGGCTCTATGTTCGTGATGTGGCTATCAGAGTTAATTACCGAACGAGGCATTGGCAACGGAGCTTCACTGTTGATTTTTGTCAATATTGTTGCTGTTTTGCCCCGCACCTTGGGTCAAACCATTGAACTGGCTCAGACCGGCGGTCGAGAAACAGTGGGTAAGGTAATTGTGCTGCTGTTAGTTTTCCTAGTCATGATTGTCGGTATTGTCTTTGTGCAAGAAGGCAGCCGACGCATTCCGATTATTACTGCCAGACGTCAAGTTGGTAAGCGCCTTTACCGGGAGCGGAAAAATTATTTGCCCCTAAGGCTAAACCAAGGTGGCGTGATGCCAATTATCTTTGCTTCAGCCGTCTTAATCCTACCCACATCTCTAGCTGGGATAACTAGTGGCGATAATAGCAATGGATTGTTAGCCCCAATCAATCAAGTTCTAATTCAGATTGCCAATTATCTCAACCCCAATGGTCAAACTCCTTGGGTCTATGTTGCTGTCTATTTAGTCTTGATTTTGTTCTTTAGCTACTTCTACGCCTCCCTGATTATAAACCCAGTAGATATGTCCCAGAATTTGAAGAAAATGGGGGCGAGTATCCCTGGTATTCGACCAGGAAGGGCTACCAGTGAATATATAGAGAGAGTTTTGAACCGACTGACCTTATTAGGAGCAATTTTCCTAGGACTGGTAGCTGTAGTACCAACTGCAGTCGAAAGCGCCACTGGTGTAACCACATTTAGGGGATTAGGTG
>NZ_JAAHIE010000309.1:0-8833 GCF_010671945.1 Moorena sp. SIO4E2 | reverse complement strand
CTCCTGAAGGGCGGGGTTTTCACCCGCATCCGTTAGACAGTTAGACTTTTGAGGTTTTTATTCCTCGCGAAGTCCCCTACTCATACCCCTCTATTTTCTAGAGGCTCCTAGTAGGAACAAGCCGCACTGACTTCTGACTTCTGACTTCTGACTTCTGCTATATCAGCTATCAGCTATCAGCTATCAGCTATCAGCTATCAGCTATCAGCTATTGCGCGTAGGGCATATGCTTACACAAAACCTGCTTGAGGTGAGTGGGTGAAGTGTGGGGAGTTTGGGAAGTCAAATCAGCAACTCTTGTCCACTGTTACCTGATCTCTGTTCCCAAATCCGCTGATCCCTGTTCCCGACTTCTGAAAGAAATCTAAAGGTTGTAGCAATTCCTCTTGATGCAGTGGCTAATCTAGCGTTTTTTAGCCTAATGAGGTACACATAATTTTTTACCTCTTCCCTCTTATGACTTTACTGCTTCCTGGTCCCTGGTCCCTGGTCCCTGGTCCCTGGTCCCTGGTCCCTGGTCCCTGGTCCCTGGTCCCTGGTCCCTGGTCCCTAAAACTTGTACCTTACTAGCTTGAAAACCGCTAGAGTAATAATTACGAGTCAATCCCAAATGAACTAGTTTGGGATTGACTCGCTGTTTGCAGCTTCCTGTGCCGTTCAAAGGTGCTGTAAAAACAACCCAGTTAGGTTATATAAGTAAGGATATGAAAAAATCAGTATAATTTTTATAAATTTATCATGAAGACTACCCAAATTTTTTGAAAGCTTTTTTGAACTAAATGTGAAGATTTGGTTAATTGTGAAAAAAAAGTAAAAATTTGGTGAATCAAGTCCAGGTGGTTGTCGAGTTTCCTAGTCTTGCCCAACCTGAGTTCGACATCACCAACTTTATCCAGGAGTCAGGAGCTTCGATTCAGGATTCAGGAGCCATAATAACTGAATTTTATAGTTAATTAGGAATTAATCAGAGTTTAATGGGCAATTAACCTATGTATTCTCCCAATAACTTCTGAATTATTCTCCTGAATTCTTAATTATGTCTCCTATATCCTCAAAAAACCAGCCAATTTCTTACATAAAACTGAGGTTGTCCAAGACCGATTGCCCAAGACCGATTGCCCAAGACCGATTGCCTATGCTGGGATTTTGGCATCAACAGGCTCGGGGTAGACTCATAATCTAATCCCTTTACCCTTTCCCCTTTGCCCTGATAACTGCGGCGAAGTCTAATCAGCGCCCAAAGCCGCTTAGGCCAAAGCAGGGGCAGAATTTAGGGCAGCACTATGGTATTGATTGGACTAATAGCAGTCAAACCGAATTGGACTAATAGCCATCGGAGGAGGATATCCTGATCTGGTCAGCCTTGGGGTTTATCACCTTTCTCGTCAGAGAGATAACATAAAAGGAGTTCTTGCCAGCAGCACCTACACTAGGAGGTGGGACCCAAGGGCGATTTACTCGCCCTAGCAGGCGCGCACCTATGGAAATTTATAGCCACCATCTACGAGGTCTTCTGGTTATGATCACAGATCTGTCCCAATTGGGATCAGGACTGAAACAGGTTGTTAGGACTAATCAGGGGGATGTTGATAGAAGGGATTACTGGCTATCAGCAGGTGCGCTTGACCTTGGCGAATTTAATTCGCCAAGGTCAAGGGCACCTATAGAAAGTATGGGGTTGGTGACACTCGATGGCAATCAGGCGAAGCCAAGCTGTCAGTTGTATCGTCTCTATTTTCGTCTTGCAGTTGGCAGGGAAGGTATTCGAACCATTTCCTAGATTTCTTTAGATGTCTTTTGTTAAGAACAAACACAATCACTATTAATTATGTCAGAAATTCTAACACTAATCAAAAAACCAGAGATTCCCAGGAAATTAGTAAAACCATCTCAACCAATTGAACTAATTCAGCCATCAGAACCAAAGTTTATGGCTGTTGGGGTTGTAACTGGTGAGGTAGATTTGTCTGAGAAAATTCCTACCATTACCATTCAGGGTAAGGCTTACCCACTCTTTTTTCTGCTTAAGCACAACCGGAAAAGGTATGTGCTGGATATTCTCAAGGGGCACATAGAGGCCGGAAACCGAGAGCATCGCCTCGTGGTATATCCTAAGCCGATCCACTTCCCAGACAGGAACAAATTCCAGGATATCCGGTTTGAGGTAATTGGGATTTTACAGGAAGACAGACCCCATGCTTGGGCTGAAGCGATTGGCAATGGCTATTTCATCTTGGCTGGATTGTGGCAGTTCATCCCTGTATGTAAAGTTCCCTGTGTGTCAGTTTTTAGGAACCACAGTGAACAATTAGTGAACTATCTCAAAAACCACCAGGCTACAGAAAGAACTCGGGTACTCAAAGCTGGTCACTGTCCATTATTCTGGCGCGACTCCTCGGTCAAACCATTCCGATTCAATCCTAAGCTCAAGGAGCAGGGCAAGCCAAAATTCATCCAGGTCAAAGCCCGATTCCTTCCCCACAAAAATGCCTTCGCGTTTGTGGAAGAATTGGCACCCCCAATGGATCAGCCTCCACGGTTCTGCAAAGTTCGGAAAGAAGATAAGCAGGAAGCCTTGGCGGAAGCTAAGAAAAGAGCTGCTGAAATGGCTGAAAAAAGAGCTGCTGAAAGTTCTGAAAGTCCTGAAAAAACAGCTGCTGAAAGTCCTAAAAAAAGACCTGCTGAAGGTCCTGAACGTCCTGAAAGTTGAGTACTTCTATTCACAATACCAACTGTGATCAGTACCAACCCAACGCCCAGTCGAGCCGTTGAGACTTGACTGCTGAGGCGTTTGGTGCTGGCAAGGCTGGTAGGGTGATAGTTAAGACTTAAGCACAAGTCAGGTAAGCCAGCGCTGTCGGATAACTTGGTTGACTGACTATATATTTTCCATAGCTTAACTATAGCGCTAGTATAAACCACGAGTAACTATAGCGGTTTTCAATTAGGTGAGGTACATTTTTATAGGGAGCAGGCAGCAGGGAACAGGGAACAGTGATAGGAATTATTTGACCAACGACTTTACTTAATATAGCAAATCATTGATAATAATAAGTTATAATTAAGGGTTAACCTATTTTATTAAGGTTTAGGGTATTGCTTTGACAAGGATGCGATCGCAACTGCCCCCGTTGGTACTTTTCTGTCAAAAAGCGAAGCATCCGCAGTTTCTGTACTTAATTTTGGTACTTAAGAGTAATTATCTCTGATTATCTTCTATTTTCTTGACAATGAAATATCCCTGCTCTTAGAATCGCGAATGGCGCAGGAGTTCTTGAACCGAACTCCAATCTTTTCCAAAGTCCGATGGGGCAGGAAACCTGACTATTCCTGAATTCCCCGGAACCAGAAGCCACAAGGAGACCCTATGGTTCAGTCTTTCGAGTGCTCAATCCAAATTGACCCGGCCTTAAGGGGATGGCAGACTTGAGGGTCTCCATCATCTCGACCGTCCTGTCCCTTTAACATCAGGCCAAAATTCGTAAAATCATTAATTCAAACATGCTAAAGACAACATTCAACCGCTTCAAGCCAGCTGCTCTTCCCTTGAAGAAAGCACTCTCAAGACTGGCACTTGGTCTAGGGACCCTGCTCTTTGCCGCAGTGGCAGTATTCTGTGTCACAGCTCCTACGGCTTTAGCAGCAACGATAGAACCATTGCATGGAATACAAGTTACTGAAAATACAGTCATGATCGTAGTGACGAGCACGGGCTGCACGAATAAAGAGGACTTCACAACCATATTGGAAAAATCCCAGCCTCCAACTGCCACCTTCATCCGCCTGAAACCGGATCCTTGTAAAACTGCTTCCCATGCCTACCGGATTTCCTTCTCCCCGGAGGAAGTGGGTGCGACAGAATTTAAAGTGGCCAATCTGTTTGAACCCATGCCCAGATTTTAGCGGCGGAAGTTCTTAAAACAGGACTCTAAGTCGAAAAAAATGTCACAAACTGCCTGGTGAGATCGTTTTAGTTATAGAGCGACATAGCTAACGTTGGGGTAGGCGAGTTTTAGCAACAGTAGTTAAACAAGGTTTAACTCTTACCCTATGGCCTCAATTTAATTATTCCATAGGTGCGCTTTCCGCATTAAGAATTAAATTCGCCACGGGTCGCACCTGCTGAAATTCCTCCCGATGCTCACGTTACGGTAGAGCGCGGGAGGAATTTTTTATATTGATCTCAGTTATAATAAACCTTAAAAAGCCTAAGTCATTTCTAATTGCCCATCTGTCTATGCCAGCCAAGGATATTTTTCACAACACCGTTCGGTTAGCCCTAGAAAAAGATGGCTGGCTGATAACTAAAGATCCTCTATACATCAAAGTTGGCGGATCGGAAATGTATATAGACTTAGCAGCCGAACAATTAATTGCAGCCCAGAAAGATAATCAAAGCATAGCGGTAGAAATCAAAAGTTTTTTACAAGAATCAGAAATGGCAGAGTTTCACGTCGCCCTTGGTCAATGTCTTGATGCAGTCGCTCATGGGGGAAACCCCCAAGACCGCGCTGCATCGCTTCCTAAACTATCGATTAGCATTAAAGCAAACATTACCTAATTTTATTTTATACTTAGCCGTTCCTACCGATACTTACAATACATTTTTTCGTCGCCCCTTTATTCAGGATGCTCTTGAAGAGTATCAGCTAAAATTGCTAATTTTTGAACCTAAGAAAGAGGAGATTTCATCATGGAAACCTTGAACTATAATGAATTAGTCCAAAAAATCTTGAAAGCCCACGCTATCAACCTTAACGATGATCAGACAGAAGTTCAAATGATATTTGATAGTGAGCGCAATCATTATTTAGTGATGGTAGTGGGCTGGTATGACCAACGACGGGAATACGGAAGCTTAATTCATATTGATATCAAAGATAATAAAATTTGGATTCAGAGTGATGGCACTGAAGTGGGAGTAGCTAACGAATTAGTTGAAGCAGGAGTTCCCCAACAGCATATAGTTTTAGGGTTTAAGTCTCCCTTCAAAAGACAATTTACTGCATATGCTCACCTGTAGCATTTTACAGAAAAGTTTAGTAGGGTGGGCAAAAAGTAATAGAGTTTTTCCATTAAGCTTATCGGCGATAAATTTTTGCCCACCCTACCATTATAGGCAAAAAGTAATAGAGTTTTTTCATTAAGTTTATAGGCGATAAATTTTTGCCCACCCTACCATTATCGATTCAATCCAATAGCCAACTAAACAAATCTCCCACAGTAATGCTTAATTCCCTAGCAAAGGATGGCACATAAAGTTGTTCGGATGATTGATCAAACACTTCCATCTGCTGTTTTGGACGATAAACGAAAACGGTTTGTTCCTCTGGATCAATCAACCAGCCCATTGCGGTCCCATACTTTAAACAATGGAGAATATTCTTTGTCACCTTAGTTTGACTTTGGTCAGGTGAAAGAATCTCAATTGTCCAATCAGGCGCTACCTGGAAAACATTGGCAATTTCGCCATTGTCATCACGAGGAATTCTCTGGGAAACAAACACAGATACATCGGGAACGGTTGAGCGTCCACCAAAAGTACACCGAAGTTCTGGAAAAGCACGAGCAATTCGTTCTTGCTTCACCACTAGATTAATAGCAGTAACCAATTCCCCTTGAATTGTGCTGTGTTTTCCCTGTGGCATTGGTTTCTGAACAATTTGTCCATCAATATACTCACTAGCAGGTTTGGTTTCTGGTAGTTTTATAAACGCTTCCAATGACACTAATTTTGATTTTTGATTTGGAGAGTTTTGAGTAATCATTGTCATTGGTCACAAACCCCATTGAATTACTATTTATAGTCTATAGCATTTTTAGTTAAGATGTGAACATAAATATAATCAAGCAATCAGCCAGGGTAACCAAATTGCTAAACTAAGCAAGCTGATAAACAAAACTGGCATGGTAAGAATAAAACTTAAGCGAATATAATAAACCCAACTGATTTGGAGTCCTCTAAAAGCCAATACATTCAACCAAAGTAGAGTTGATAGACTCCCTAACGGAGTAATTTTTGCTCCTAAGTTGCACCCAATTAAATTACCGTATATCATCACTTCTTTTACAGCTGGATCAATATCCGTAATGTTTTCAATTGCCTTAGCATTCAGCAGTACTGTTGGTAAATTATTGAGTACACTAGCAAGAAATGTGGCTAAGAAACCACTACCACTAGCTGCTAAGGTGAGTCCCCAATTAGAAAGGATTTCCAACCGCTGGCTCAACAGAGCAGTTATGCCCAGATTGTCCAAACCGATGCTGAATAGAAACAGCACTAGGATAAGTAAAATAATTCGCCATGGCAGTTGACCTGCTAGCGGTAAGATATAACTAAGTCTACTAGCCCGACCGTTAAGGGAACGTGCTGCTAATGCCACCATCACTAAAGCTGCCATAGCAGCAATCCAGGCAATGGGGAAATTTAGCACTTTTGCCAACAAGTAGCCGATTAGGAGTAGTCCTAAAATAGGAAAACTCAATTTAAAGATTAAGGAATCTCGAATCGCACGATTAGGTGGTGGTAGACGGGCAAGGTTATAGGTCAGGGGGATTTGGGGTTCAAAATAGAACCAGAGAATGATGATACTAGTGGCTATTGTGGCAACGGTTACCGGCAACATCACCATCACATAGCGCAACCAGGAAATCTGTAAATAGTCAACATAAATCAGATTGACTGGATTACTCATCGGCAGTAGCAAGCTAGCGGCATCGGTAATAAAACCACTAGTAAACACAAATGCCAGAGTAGCTTTGGCACTAAAGCCAAGCAGCAGCAAAATTTCCATGACAGCAGCTGTCCAGACTATGGTCGTGGCGAGGTTAGTAAACACATTGCTCAATAACATCCCCACTAGGATCACTAAGGAGAAAAGCAAATGGCCACGACCACATCCCCAATTAGCTATGTGAAGCGCTAACCACCGAAACCAACCTGCTTGACCTAAACTTAGGGCAAGAATAATTAGAGAAATAAGGGTGAAAGTGGCGTTTCCCACTCTCGCCCAGACTATGGGAATATTCTGGAATAGCAAAGGGAATAGGGAGTAGGGAGTAGGGAGCGGTGCGACCCGTGGCGAATTTAATTACGGGTCAAGCGCACCGTAGGGAGTAGCGATGCAGAGGTGCGACCCGTGGCGAATTTAATTCGCCTACGGAAAAAGCACCATTACGGTCTTGGGGGTTCCCCCCATGAGCGACTGCATCAAGACGGGAGTAGGGAACAAAAATTGTCACAATTCCTACACGCATCCCTATATAACTAATAACTAATTACACTAATTACTGGTAATCCGATGCTAGGGATAAGTGATCATTTTATGGTACTATCAACCGTCAACGGTTAACCGTAAACGGTGAACTGTCAAGAAAATATAAACCATTAGGTAAAATGAACTATTAGGTCACAAATAGTGTTATATTACTTAAGTTAAAGATTAAACCACTAGATATAGCGTGACCTCTGCCAGAGTCTTCCCCAAACCCATGAACCATATCCAGGAGTGGACAGCTAGTAGTGTTGATGAACAGCTGACTCGCCTCAATGTAAGGTCTCTCGAAGGCTCTAGCCCATTTGAGTATCTCTTCTATTCCGACTCCCTGCCCAGACGCAATGATGGTCGAGTGCTAAACTCGATTCTGAAACGCTATCAACACCTCGAACAAGGGGGATGGTGGTGTTCTGGTATTGACTTGCTTACTGGTCAGGAGGATATTTGGGGCTGTTTCAAACCCAGGCAACCCCGTCACAGTGGGGAAACTAGGAAGCTAATTAAATATGAACATCCCCCCAAAACCCCCACAGGCTTGTTTGCTCTGCGAGTACCTTTCCACCTGTGGCAACGGATTGCTGAACGCAATGATATTACTATTCTCCCCACAGACCTTGACCACAATCAACCGGATCTAGGGTTTTGGCAGTGGCTAATCTCTCACCCCTCAATTCCGTTGTGTATTACTGAGGGCGCTAAGAAAGCTGGAGCTTTACTCACTGCTGGTTACGCTGCGATCGCATTACCAGGAATTAATGGTGGGTATCGAATCCGTAGGGATGCCCAGGGAAATCGGATTGGCAAGTCTGACTTGATTCCCCAACTACAGAAACTAGCGACTCCGGAGCGACCGATTTACATAGTCTTTGACCAAGACTCGAAACCGAATACCATCAAAGCTGTCAATGCTGCGATTCGTAGAATGGGATATCTGCTCAATCAAGCAGGTTGCCCTGTTAAGGTGATTACTTGGGATGCCCAGCTAGGCAAAGGGGTAGATGATTTAATTGCTGATCAAGGTCAGAAGACCTTTGAGCAAGTTTACCAACGAGCACTCCCCCTCGATACTTGGAAAGCTAAATCCCTAACCCAGCTGACCTATCGAGCTAACCTTAAGGTAAATTGCCGCTATCTGCAAGAACTTCCGATTCCGGATACAGCCCAACTGATTGGGATTAAATCCCCTAAGGGTACTGGAAAAACCCAACTACTGGAAAAAATTGTCTCTCAAGCCCTAGCCCGAAACCAATGGGTATTGGTGCTTGGTCATCGGGTGCGATTAGTAGAAGCATTGTGTCAACGCTTTGGCATCAAGTATATCACTGAGGTCAGGGATGACCAGAAGCAAGGCGTCTTAGGTTATGGTTTATGTCTCGACTCCTTGCATGGGAATTCTCAGGCTCGCTTCAATGCTGCTAACTGGTCTGATGGCGTAGTAATTATCGATGAAGTGGAGCAAGTGCTCTGGCATGGATTGAACTCTAGCACCTGTCAGAGTAATCGGGTTGCTATTCTCAAATCTCTGAAAACCCTAATCCAGAATGTCTTGGGGGGGA